>NZ_CP017834.1:944717-1164277 GCF_001907975.1 Silvanigrella aquatica | reverse complement strand
ATTTATGAATATATTTTTTAAAAAAATTTAATTAAAAAATTCAAAAAAAAGATACGATTTATTTTAAATTTTATGAAGCGCTATCTTCGGTTGATAATTTTACAAAATCAATGGCATCAAAATCGGAACTCTCATTTCCTAGGCCATCAAAAATAGTAAAAGCTGAATTTATTTTTACTTATTCAATGAAACACGGCAATTAATAATTAGTGATCAGTTCTATTTAATATTTTAACGGGAATTGAAGATCTGTGGTTATGCCCTCCTATACCAAGCTCACCAGAGTTATAAACTCCACCGCCCCAGCACCACACATCGTCGTTTTTTAATAAAACACAGGCACGACCATCTGAAACTGCTAAATCTATAATTTTTAAATCAGGATGCAAATTATGATTCCACAATTGATTTACTTTAACTGCAACGTTAGAATCATCGAGAGTGCCATTACCTAAATTTCCCGTTGAATTACCACCCCAACAATAAACAGAGGTATTAGAAACTACGGCACAGGCGAAAGAGGTGTGCACTTTAATATTTGATTGTGATGTTTGTGATTTCACCACACCAGAGCCAACCATTGTAACATCTGTAAGAAAAGTTTTGTCATCTTTTAAAACGGGTTGTCCTTTAGTAGAAGAAGAAGGCGTGTCAAAAGTTCCATTACCAAATCCGCCACGAGTGTTTTGTGAATTTCCAAAACACTCAACAGTGGTGTCTTGTAAAACAGCACAAATTAATACAGGACTAGGACTTGTACCTCCTCCCAAAAACTTTACAGGATGAGTTGTCGTAATTGAAACGGGAGTATAAAGTTTTGCTGAATTTGGGAAATCCCCCCCCCCAGCACTTTACCTCTCCCTTTGATAAAACAACACAGCTATCCAAATTATGAGAAACTAATTGAGTTGCTGCGACACCTCCCAAAGAAACTTCAGTTCCAGAATACGAATTCACATTATTTCCATTGCCAAGTTGCCCCTTGTCATTTTTCCCCCAGCAGGTGACTTTTCCCCCCTCATCCAGAACACACGAATATCCATCATTAAGCTGCACGGATTTTAAAACGAGCCTCGCCGCATTTGTGACATGTTGAGGTGTTAATGCATCACCTATTGTGATGCCATTCCCAAGAACACCATAATCTTGCTTTCCCCAACACTTATAACCACTTGCATAGTTGGCGCATGTCGATGATCTTCCCATAACAACAGAAGCTATAATGTCATTATCGCCCTCTTTAGGATTAACAGCCGTAGCCAAAGTAGGATCGAGAATTAAAAATTCATCTGGATCAGTTGATATGTGACCTAAGCCTGGCATGTACCCAAGTTGATTATTAGCATTCAATCCCCAACATTTTAACCTTCCATTAACCATCACAACACAACCATTAGCGTCTCCCAAAGAGATGAGTCCATTTTTTCCTCCATGTGTTGTATATTGAGCAACTTTCCCTGCAGCGAGTGATGAGTTTGCTAAATCTTTAAGTGAACCAGCAGAGCTCAAAGATTGCTCTAATTGCTCTAGTATCATAGGAGGATCTTGTAAATTACGTGATGGTGTACAACTATGAAAATAGTAAATAGGAATTAAAAAAAACAACCAAAGAAAATTTGATTTTTTCACAAATAAACTCCTAACGTTAATTCAAAAATATAAAACATATATGAGTTCCAATACCTAAATAAAAATCACTTTAAATTAAACCGCATTTTTATTTTCGTATTTTTTTTAAAAAACAAAAGAGAAATATAATTTATAGTCAATATTTTATTTTTTTATACATAAAAATAAGGATAATTTAATAATTAATTAATTATTAAAATTTAATAAATAAAACATTACAAATAAATTAAATATTTATGAATATATTTTTTAAAAGTTGGATATTTTAAATTATCATGAAGCTATTTGTAGTAAATTTTTACGATTTATTTTAAATTTTATGAAGCGCTATCTTCGGTTGATAAATTTACAAAATCAATGGCATCAAAATCTGAACTATCATTTCCTAGGCCATCAAAAATAGTAAAAGCTGAATTTCTTTTTACGCGCCCCGTCTCTGCCTTAATTGGAGATGAGGTTGCCCGTTTCTTTAATTTTTCAACCAAAGTTGTTCTATTCATAGAGAGAAGTTGAGCAGCTCTATTTTTATTATGATTTGTTCTTCTTAAAGCTTCAGAAATAAGACGATTTTCAAACTCTTCAACTACTCTATAAAAATCAATACCAGATCCTAAATCAATTTCTTTTTTAATAAATTGATCAATTTCACTAGGAATATCCTCAAACATATTCGGGCGCGCTAGAGGGTTATGATTCGAATGATTTGAAGATTGTGACGGATTAAAATTTTGGTTATAATTATTTTGAACAGCGTTGTTTTGCGAATAATTATTTTGCAAATTATTCGAATTTAAATTTCCTTTTGAAAGAGTCGGAGTATGATTACTTTGTGAGTTAATATCTCTTGATAAAGATTGTGAATAATTATTGACAGAATTCATGTTTTGCTGTCCCATTTTTGAAAAATGAGGCATATTTTGCTGTGAAACATTATGATAATTATTCTGATTTCCCATCGGAATAGGAGATATATTTTGTTGAACTTGACTAGTTCTATCATAAAAAGCATCAATATTATCTGTCACTAAATTACGTAACCGGGGTGGCAAATCACAAATATCAATACTTCCCGAATTTTTTAATACAACAATTCTTTCGATTAAATTTTCAAGTTCTTGAATATTATGAGTCCATACATTTTGCAATAAAGCATTCATGGCATCATGAGAAATACCAACAATTTTTTTAGATTTTAATTGATTAAACTTTTGGACAAAAAACTCTGCTAAAATAGGAATATCTTCTCTTCTTTCCCTAATAGGTGGCAAATAAATTGAAGAGTTTGATAGTTTATAATAAAGATCCTCTAAAAAATGCCCCCGTTTCACAAGTTGCTCTAAATCAATAGAAGTAGAACAAATCACTCTGACATTGATAGGAATATCTGTCTTTCCTCCAAAACTCCGAATCATCCCATCATTCATTGCTTTTAATAAAGACGCTTGTAACTTTAAAGGCAGCTTTCCAATTTCATCTAAATACAGAGTACCACCTATAGCTTCTTGCAAATATCCCAGTCTCGCTTGTGCATTGCCTTGAAAATATCCTGCTTCATAGCCAAATAAATCCAATTCTAAACTCTCATCCTGCCCTGTGCTACATTTCAAAGGGATAAGAGGATTTTTACCCCTATTGGAACGTTCGTGAATGATTTTTGCAATAGCATCCTTGCCTGTCCCCGGCTCCCCCGTAATCAAGACAGCCGTTGATAATTCTGCAACTTTATATACGAGGTGTTGCACATGCCGAATAATGGCACTTGAACCCATAAGCGCGTACGATCCGTTCACGGACTCCCCCTCTACATTAGTGGCATGAAATGTGTCACTCGTTCAAAAAAAAGATTTATTTGGTTTACTGTCTTATATTATTGCACCTTGCAATTATTTAAACAAGACCACAAATGGGAGTTTTTTCGGCAAATCTTTTAAGGAGTTCAAGAGGGCTGAGAAAGAACTAGAAAAACACCACATCGCCTTTTACAAGAGATTCATCATCAGCGGCAGGAGGAGCCGATTCCGCAGGTTTGGGAGCCACAGGCGCCGGTTTTGGAGCGCTAGGAGGAGGTGCACTGGCTTTTGGAGCTACTCCAGCTGGAGGAGTTTGCGGTGGCGTTCCCGAAGGCATTGTAGGAGGTGGTGTACTACCACCAGAGGCACCACCTCCTCCACTGTTGCCACCACCTTCAGAACCACCGCCTCCACTACCACCTTGCTGATGCGCCGCTTTTAAGGCAAGAGCATCGTTTTGTAAGGCTTTATTCAGCAATTCTTCTATATTAATTTTTATTTTGTCCAAGGGTTGCAAGGCTTGATCAATTTGTTGTTTCGTTATGTCTTGGAATTGTAAACTTAAGATAATCTGATCGATATTCTTTGCCACACTTTCCGAGCTTGCCACAGCGTTTGAAATCAGTTTCGTAAACACTTCTGTACTTTCTTCAGCGGTACGAACCAATTCATTCACGGCATGATCCACATGTGTCTTCTTTTCCGTATTTTTCTTTAAGTTTTCTAATAAACTCCTACTAATGTCACGAACACTGGAGTTCACTTTGCCGACAATTTGAATAATATTGTTACTTGCTAAACTGGTACGATCCGAAAGTTTACGAACTTCTTCTGCCACCACCGAGAATCCACGACCATGCTCACCAGCTCGTGCCGCTTCGATGGCGGCGTTTAACGCAAGGAGGTTTGTTTGGTCAGAAATATATTGAATTTCGTCACTGATTTTATTAATTTCTGCTGTATTCACAAGAATGGTATCAATAGCTTGAGAATAATCCATGTTCAATTTTGAGTTGTGTTCCAACATTTCAATCATTTCACGTAACAAAGATAAGCTACTTTGAATAACTTCACTTAAAGAGGTATTGCTATTGTTACCTTTACCTCCTCTAAACTGAGCAGATATCTCATTGGACTCTTCGAGATGCTCTTGAGCTTTCTCATAAATAAAGCGTACTTTATCGCCAATCTCAATCGCACTACGCTCTGTCTGATGTGTTACGTTATGAAGTTGATTGGTCATTTCTGGAACGAGTGAAATAATTTCTTCGAGTCTTTGCACCTGTTCACTCACACCAATTTCTTTTTGTGATGCATCAAGCTGCAATCTTGTTAATTTATTTTGTTGATCAAGTCCTCTTTCTTCAGCAAGAACAGCTCGACTTTCTAAGGATTTCGCTAAGGAATCAAACTCTCTCTTTTGATCTTGAAGTTTTTTATTCATGCTTTCAGCACTGGATTTCCAAAATTCCATATTTTTTTGTGCTTGAACATTTTTAGATTGAAACTCATGCTGCAATGTAGATAACCTAGCATTATTGACTTCTTCCATATGAAGCAGCTGGTGACGCAAGGCAATAATTTCTCGCTGTAATTGATCTTCTTTAGATGGTGAATCTTTGGAAGAAGAAGATGATGGAGAAATAGAAGGTATTGTTGTTGCTTGTTCAAATGATTTTCTTTTTGTCTCCAAATCCTCTATTTTCTTTTGTAAATCTTTTTCACGAGCAATTAATTCTTTTTCTTTGCCTTCAAGATGTTTTTCTTTTTCTACTGAAGATCTTTCTGATGTTACTGCAGGTCCTGATTCAATTTCATCACGAATAGCTCTTGCTGCTTCATTCGCAATTTTATCGAGATCATGGGTAAGAATTTCATCTATTCTTTTTCTTACAGAAAAAAACCACACATAGGAAAGTAAAAACAAAACAACACTGACAGCTGTCGTTAACATCCAGTCAGTTGATAAAAATCCCGTGGCAGCAATAGCAACGGCTCCAATGATAGCAATAAGAACAAATATTGTTGGTTTAAATCGGATCTCTTCCATGAAGTTCTCCAGCCGCAGTCGAAAATTCTTGTCCTTTAGTGTCATCGGTTAATGTAACATCTTAATGAGGAGCCACAGTATTGACATAGTGAAAGAAGATTTCAAAGTTTCATTTAACTGACATCCCATTTCCATCGATAGGGCTAGGATGGAGACGAGGAGACTTATAGTTTGAGTGCGATAACAATTGAAGACATCATTGAAAAATGGACAAAAAACCTTACAAGCTTATTAAATAATTTGTATGGTTTTGTTAGTCTTATAATTGTAATTGGTATTATTGCAAATATCCTCATTCCTAACATTGTATTTAATATTTTAATTATTATCATAATTATCATTTCTGGATTTTTTACGTTTTTTATGGCGCAAAAAACTCAAGCATTAATTAGAGAATGGCACGAAGAATTTTCAAATCCTACACAAAAACTTTTACAGACAATTCAAATGGTTTCTTTACAAAAACTAGATCTTCTCCCAGAAGAACAACTTAATAGTTTTACCTCTGAATCACATTTAAAACTTCTTGAAGTCGCACGTGGAATTCTAGAGCACCAACGATTCATCGACCAAGTTGTCGACAATATGTTTGAAATGATGTTCTTGTTAAATCAAGATGGCATTATTATGAAAGCCAATAAATCCGCATGTGAAACAACTCATTTTTCACAGTCCGATCTCATTGGACAACATATTCGTAAATTATTTCCACATGCCGAAAGTCTCGTAGATTATTATCTGGAACTTGAAATTCAATTTACAACGCAGGGTTTTGTGAGAGACGTTGAAGTGTTTGTACAAACCTCAGAAGGAGAATTATTACCTTTCTCTATTAATGGGGTAAAAATTGAAAGCACCACGGGTGTTTTGCTAGGTTATACTATGATCGCAAAAAACCAAGCAGAAACCGTTCGCCTCTTTAATCAGGTCAATAAAAGTAATTATGAATTGGGACGTGCCAATGAAGAGTTGGCAAAACGATATGATCAAATAAAAAAAGAAATTGAGGAAAAAGAAGGACAGCGTAGAACATTAGAAATGGAATTAGCAACAAGCCAACTGGTACAAAAAACTTTTTTACCTCAAATTGCTCCCGAACATGACAAAATAGATTGTGCAGGAACTGCTATACCAGCAGCCTTTTGTGGAGGAGACTGGTGGAACACCATAACACTTAAAGATAAATTTTACGTCTTCATTGCCGATGTGACCGGACATGGTACAGCCAGCGCCATGGTTACAGCTGCAATCTCAGGATATTTTGTATCTGTAAAGAGCAAACTTTTTGCTGGAGAAAATCTTGATGTAGATGACATTCTATCAGGATTTGATACAGTGCTTTCCAGCATGGGTCATAGTGACGTCAGTTACAACATGACATGTTTTTCATGTGTATTTGATTTTGAAAAGAAGGTTATCCGATTTGCTAATGCAGGTCATAATTTTCCATTAATTGTTAGGGAAGACAAAAAAGTGGAAACACTGATTGCGAGTGGAAATCGCCTAGGAAATATTGGTGCAACGCGCATTGATAATAAGGTCTTTGAGAAAAAAGAAATTCCACTTTTAGGAGGGGAATTTATTTTATTTTATACTGATGGTTTAATTGAAAATAAAAATGATAAAGATGAAGAGTACGGCAAACGCAGGCTTCGTAAGTTTATCGAAAAAAACTACACAAAAGCGAGTTCAGAATTTATTTCACTGCTTTTGCAAGATAGCCTTGAATTCTATGGTGCTGGAAAGCCCTTAGAAGATGATATTACAGTTGTCGTTACAAGGATCAAACAACCTTAATTTTAAGAATTTGTATAAAATGATACCATTTGTTTCTAAGTTAAAATATAAATTATATTCACCTGACTTAACTATACCTCAAGCTGAAAAAGTATTACCATATGCTTATTCTATAACAGGAGTTGTTTTTTTATTTGGTCTTTCAACGACACTCATAAGTCTGGTGTGGAAACCCTCTCCTAATAAGGAAACATACCATACAAGCATACCTAAATATGAACAAAAAAACTCTTTTGAGCACAATTTAAATCCCATTATTACCCGAAATATATTTAATGTAAAAGGTTTAATTCCAGATGCCGAAGATAATGGAAATACCGTCTGTCCTATGGAACCTTATAAATCCGACTTACCCTATAAAATAACGGGAATATTATATGGAGGCTCATCAATAAACAGTCTCGTTGTTTTCGAAAGCGGCGTCGGAAGTGTTTACAAAGAAGGAGATTCTTTACCTCAAGGCGGCGTTCTCACATCTATTGAAAAAAGCCGAATATTAATTACAAAAAAACAATGCCCCGAATACATCGCTTTAAATTACCCCAAACCACCTAGCGAAAGATTATCACGAACGCCTCAAAATGCTTCGGGAGCAAGTTATAAAGAAGATGGATTTGAAAGAGACGGATTAAATACAACAGCGACAAGACAATGGGTAAATAATATTTTAACAAATAATTTCGCAAAAACATTAGAAGAAGCGAAAGCAAGCCCTAATCTTGTAGGAGGTCAAGTCAAAGGATTTATTATTTCAAATATCACTCCTAATAGTGTTTACTCGAAGCTCGGTTTAAAAGATGGAGATATCGTCACGAGCATCAGCGGCATTGAACTCAATGACGCCGCAAGAGCCATCCAAACTTTAAATTCGATGCGCAATGAAAACACTATCGAACTTGATGTAATTAGAGGGGGACAGTCTATTTCATTTAAAGTGAATGTACAATGATACATAAAATAAAAGAAATTCATTTAAAAATAACAAAGAAAAATAAATTGCTAAAGAAAATTAGCAACAAAAAAAATGTATTATTTATTCGTAATTTTGCCATTGCTGTCAGTGGAATATTTGTTGGAACCTCAGTATTCAATACTATTATTTCAATAAATTTACTGAACTCTCAAAAATCAGGGGCTCAAGCACCATTAACTTATAATCTTGTGCATAGTTCTGGACAATCCTACACACAAATTAAAAAAAATGTGATCAATCGAAATGTCTTTAATGCAACGGGAGATATTCCTTCGGAAGATTCAGATGATAATCCATTAGGCTTAATTAAAAACTTTGAATCTGTTTCTTGTAACACAAGCGATGGAAAACTTCCTGTTGACCTTGTAGGCATTCTTTATACTGGAAATTCAAATACAAATTTAGTAACATTTAAAGACTCTCGAGTAGAAACAGCTGATGTTTATAGAGAAGGACAAACATTTATTGAACATGATGTTTATCAAGTTTATAAAATAGCAAGTCCTTATGAAGTACAAATAAGACATCTCAATAAAAAAATATGTCTTTACACAAGAACTCAAGTAAAAGCATCAGTAAAAAATTCCCAAAATAATACTGACATGGATAATGAACAAGTTTACGAACTTGATTCAGAATATGTAAGTGATCAAATTGGTCCTGGATTTTCAAAAATTTTAAATTCGGCACGTCTTGTACCCGAATCCGCAAGTGGAAAAACAGTGGGATTTAAAATTTATGGTATTTCACCAGGCAGTATTTTTGAAAAAATGAAATTTGAAAATGGAGATATTATCACAAGTGTTAATGGCATCAACTTAGAAGATCCTTCGCAGGGCTTTAAAATCTATGAAGCATTGCAAGATGAGACAAACATTACTTTGCAAATTAAAAGGGCTGGCGTACAGATGACTAAAAAGGTAACAGTTAGATGAATCAGAAATTAAAGAAAAAAAATAAATTTTTTATCCCATTACAAAAAGAAGCAAAAGGGAAAAGGCTACAGATTGCCATTGCAGCAACATTGGTAAGTTCCGTTTTTCATAACGCACTTATTGCACAAACCCCTCCCATTGCACCTCCAAACCCAACACCCGCACCCCCATCGCAACCTTTGAATAACAATAATTCTTCAAAAATACAGCCAAGTAAACCTAAGTCCACTCCACAAGTCCAACTCGAATCCTCCAAAAAATCACAATCCGACTCCATTCCACACGGTCAGGATTTAGTAACCATCGATTTTCCTAATGGTGCAAATCTGAGCGATCTTATTAAGACAGTGGGCATGTGGACAGGTAAAAACTTTGTTTTGGCACAGGGCGTAGCGGGTTCTTCACGTATTTCTATTATTTCTCCAGAACCTGTAACAAAAGAAGAGGCCTATCAAGCCTTTTTAAGCGCCTTAAATATTTCAGGATTTACAACTGTTGACACAGGATCTATCGTTAAAATTCTCCCCATTGCAAATGCAAAATCTTCTAATATTAAAACTTATTATGGGGAAAATTGGTCGCCTTCTACAGACGAAATCATCAATCAAGTTATACCCTTAC
Source organism: Silvanigrella aquatica (assembly GCF_001907975.1). NCBI lineage: Bacteria > Pseudomonadati > Bdellovibrionota > Oligoflexia > Silvanigrellales > Silvanigrellaceae > Silvanigrella > Silvanigrella aquatica. The sequence continues at coordinate 1,154,482 of NZ_CP017834.1, read as the reverse complement.
GCTATATTGACGCCAATTCTGTAATCAATCAATTACGCCCTTTACTTGGGGTGACACAATATGCTGCTTTTACAACAACAAACTCCCTTATTTTAACCGATACAGGAAATCGCATAAGACGTATTTTAGAAGTGATTAAACTCCTTGATTCCAAAGTCAATCAACCCGTGGTCTCTATTATTCCCATTAATTACATGGATTCTAAAGACACCGTTGCAAAAGTAAATGATATATTTGGCAATAAAACAGGTCCTTCCTTAAGCGTTCAAAAAGTTTTGGCCGACGAGCGCACAAACTCCGTCATTTTGGTAGGGCCTGCCAGTGGTTTAGACGATGTCGTTCGTTTTATTCAACGCATTGACAAACCCGCCATGGATCAAAACTCTCAAACTATGGTACGCGTTCGCCCCCTTGACTACGCTGATGCCGAAAAACTCGCGCAAACCTTACAAGCATTAACTCAAAGTTCTAAAAATCAAAACAGCCCCTACAGACCTCCTTTTTATCCACCGCCACCTCCTATGCCTGGAACTCCTGGTGGATCGAGCACAACAGGACAGGCAGTAGCCGATCTCAATGGCGTTAAAGTCACTGCGGATAAAGCTACGAATTCATTAGTCATACAGGGTACAAAATCGGCTTATGACGAACTGGATAACATTATTGCACAGCTCGATAAACGCCGTGCTCAGGTCTATGTGGAAGCCAACATTATCGATTTGAATATAGATAATGGATTTGAATGGAGCCCTTCGGTTTTAGGTGGTTCTACTGTTGCCAATGGCCGTTATACCTCTCCGTTTGGTTTTAATGCCGCCCAAGGAGCTCCCTTATTTTTTAACCAAACAGGTCAAACTCCCGATCCTAGCGGTCTAATGAAAGGTGCCGGACAGCAAGCTTTACTGGGCATTATGAGTACAAGTTCAATTAATTTAGGACCTTTTAGTTTAACTCCAGGAGCCCTCATTTTTGCTTTGAAAACGGATACAAACTCCAATGTATTACAAACACCAAGTATGATGGTTTCAGACAATGAGCCTGCGAGCTTCTCCTCAAACCAAGAATACAGTGTAACTACCTATGTTCCCAATCCTACTTCTAGTGGGGGGACTGTGGCGCAAAATCAAAAATATACCGTAACAACAGCTCTAAAAGTAACACCACAAATATCACGTGCCGATTTCGTATCTATGAAAATCAACCTGCAATTGGACGACAGCGGTCCTCCTAATGCAGCTACCGGATATCCAAATCCTATAAGTAAACGGACGGCGGAGTCTTTATTAGTTGTGCAAAATGGACAAACGGCAGTTATTGGTGGCCTTACCCAAGACAGAACAACGGTTTCCGAAGCTAAAGTTCCTTTATTAGGAGATATCCCTATTCTTGGGTGGTTATTTAAAACATCAACAAATAAAAAAGTGAAAACAAGTTTAACGCTTCTTGTCACACCACATATTGTTCGGAAATCAGAAGATCTTGAAAAAATATATCTGCAAAAAATTAAAGACAGAGATGAGTTTTTAAAAGTTTATTATGGTTCAAAATTTAAAGATGAAGAATTTTATTCAAAACTTCCTGACGAAAATGCAGGTAAAGCACCGCAACCTAAAAATGATGACTCTCAAAATAATAAAGAAACAGCAAATCCCCTTGTAGATGGAATGGATCCTTTGCCTAAAAAAACAATTTTACCTAGTGAAGACCCTAATCCTATTAATGCTCCCTCAAGCAATCAAAGTGGGGGAGGAGGTTTTGGCTTTCCACAGTCCGCACCGCCACCACCACCTCCTCCATTTAATAATAACTAACTCAAGAGGCGCATGTAGTTCAATGACAACAAGGGAACAAGACATGGGAAAGAATGATGTGGCAAATGACATTCTTTCTAAAATAAAAGTAAACAAAGAAAATTTTCAACAGAATAAAATTATATCTAAAATTAAAAGTTTAGATGAAATTTTAGTTGAAGATTTTCGTGTTTCCCAAAAGCAATTAGATGAAGCAATAGAAGAGCAAAAAGCGACCAGCAGAAGCTTAAGCGAAATATTAATTGAAAATGAAGTCATTCTCGAAATAGATATGCTCAAAGCATTAGCAAAACATTTAAATTTGGAATTCAGGGAAAATTTTCCATTCCAAGAAATCAGTCCTAAGCTTATTCAAAAATTAAATATTAGTTTTTGTCTACAACATATGTTTATTCCGATTAGTGAAGATAATCTTAACGTAACAGTAGCTGTATCACATCCCCTGGATACAGAAAGTATTGATGATCTGCGTGTGTTATTAAATAAAAATATCAAACGTATTGTCGCTCCCAAAGATTTGGTTGAAATGGCAATCAATAATGTATTTGAAAGACAAGAACTTGTTGATCAAAATAAAGGTTTGGGTGCTGATGATGAAATTGATGGCATTGAAGGTTTGGATGTCGCTCATAACCTTTTGCAAGACAACGAAGAAGCGCCCGTTCGTCGTGAAGTGACAGCGATTATTCGTCGCAGTATTTCAGAAAAAGCTTCAGATATTCATATTGAACCTTTTGAAGATCGCGTTTCAGTTCGCTTTCGTATTGATGGCCGGCTTCGCGAAGTTCGTGTCATTCCTAAAAAATATCAATCCAGTGTCTCAACACGTATCAAAATTTTAGCGAAATTAAACATAGCTGAAAGCCGTCTTCCTCAGGATGGACGTATTACATTAAAAGTGGGAACGCGAGAAATCGATGTGCGCGTAAGTACTCTTCCTATTAAATTCGGCGAACGTATTGTGCTACGTATTTTGGATAAATCCGGCGGCCTACCTCATCTTGATGACATTGGCATTCCCAAAGCCGTTCTCAAAAACTTTAAGCAAATGATTAATCAAAAACACGGCATAGTTTTGGTAACAGGCCCTACAGGATCAGGTAAAACAACCACTCTGGCATCGGCATTAATGCATATTAACAAACCTGATGTGAGCATTATTACAGTTGAAGATCCCGTGGAAATTCAATTACCTGGTGTCAGTCAAGTGGAAGTCAACGACAAAGCAGGTTTGAGTTTTGCTGCCGCATTGCGTTCCATTTTACGTCAAAACCCAAATATTATTCTTATAGGTGAAATTCGTGACTCAGAAACAGCACAAATTGCGGTACAAGCATCCATAACAGGTCACTTGGTTTTTAGCACTTTACACACCAATGATACAGCTGCTTCTGTAACGCGGTTAGTCGATTTTGGAATTGAGCCTTTCCAAATTACCACTGCGGTTGTTGCTATTTTAGCAGTCAGATTAGTGCGAAAAGTTTGTTTCCATTGTCGAGAACCTGCAAATCACACGGCAGAGGAACTGAATTTAATTGGCTTAAGCAAAAAAGATACCGTAGGTAAAGTATTTTACAAAGCAAAAGATGGCGGATGCAATCAATGCAAATCCTCTGGGTATTCGGGGCGAATTGGAATTTATGAACTTCTTGTCTTTGATGATGCCGTTCGCAATTTTGTATTAAAAAGTTCTGATGGTGCCAGTTTGAAAAAAATGTGCGTGCAGCGCGGCATGAAAACATTAAGCGATTCTGCACAAGAACGCTTTATAAACGGTGAAACCACTCTTGAAGAAGCACTCTATGCGACACAAGTAGAGTCTGATCAAGAAAAAGAGGTAACATAATATGCCGATGTATTTTTACAGAGGCCAGCACTCAAAAACCGGAAAAAAAATAAAAGCATATATTGAAGCAGAGTCGCCGAAAGATGCAAAATTAAAACTAAAAAAACAAAGCATTTATGTTATTGAAATGAGACTCGATAGTAGAGCGAGTGCTGCAGAAGGTAACACAAGTATTATTGCGATATTAAATCGCAAACCACCTAAACCAGAAGACATTGCGATTGCAACCAAACAATTTGCTATTTTGTTACGTTCCGCAGTAGATATCAATGATGCACTCAGAGCCATTTCTGAACAAGTCGAAAATGAAGAACTAAAATCAGTGTATATTAAAATTAGAGAATTGGTTTCCGAAGGAAAATCATTATCTGATGCACATAAAAATTTTCCTAAAGTATTTTCATCAATTTATATTAATATGATTGCAGCGGCAGAAAAGGCAGGAGCACTTCCTTTAGTCATGCAAAGATTATCAGAATTTATTTCCTATCAAATTGAAATCAAGAGAAAAGTAGTTGGCGCATTAACATATCCTGCTCTTATGGTTGTCATGGCTATTGCCGTTGTCATTTATTTATTTGTCAAAGTCATGCCACAAATGACGAAATCATTTTCAACCCTTAAAGTAACACTGCCTTGGTATACAATTATCATGAATGACATCTCAACATGGTTACAAGACTGGTGGTTGATTTGTATTATTTTATTATTAGGTACTTTATTTGCATTATATTCCTGGTCAAAAACAGAAAAAGGAAGATACAAAGTTGATTTATTTATTTATACCGCGCCTATTATTGGTCCTCTTATTCAAAAAGTAACCGTTTCGCGATTTTCAAAAACACTTTCCACAATTTTATCCAGTGGAGTAAGAATTGTGGAAGGGCTCCAACTCACTCGGAAAGTCGTTGGAAATACGGTAATGGAAAAAGCACTGGATGAAGCTATTGTAAAAGTTCAAGATGGAGACAAATTAGCAACGGCTTTAGAACGTACAGGACGTTTTCCCACAATGGTTATTCACATGTTACGCACTGGTGAAAAAACGGGTCAATTAGAAGAAATGCTCGTTAATATTTCAGAAGTTTATGATGAAGATGTCAATAACCAAATTGTAGCAACAACACGACTTATTGAACCAGCCATGATGATATTTATGGCAATCATTGTGTTTATGATGGTGATGGCCGTTATTGGCCCCATGATGGCCGCAATGAATCAGTTGCATTGAGTCAAGGTATCAGTATAATAAAAATTCTTTTAGACTATGAGGGTCCGTACTTATGAAAATAAAAAATTTTTTTAAATTAAAAAAATCAGTAAATCCACAAGCAGGTTTTTCTCTTATTGAAATCATTATCGTGGTTGCCATTATTGGTACTTTAATGGGTATTATTGTGGCACGTATTTCAGGTGGTACCGATAATGCTAAATCAGGAATTACAGATACAAAAGCCTATACTATTCAATCAAAACTCATTCAATATCAACTTGCAACAGGTAAGTTTCCTACAACAGCTCAAGGACTCTCTGCCTTGACAACCAATCCTGGGACACCCATTGCTTCTGATGATGATTTAAAAGACGGTTGGGGAAATGCTTTTGAATATAAGTTAACACCAAAGGGTCCTTATATTGCATCTTATGGATCTGAAGGAACTCCAAATAGCCCCACTTCTCTTTGTTATCTTAATGGAAAAAAAGTCGACTGCAAAGGCTCTGAAGCAGGAGCTGCCAACTGAATTCTTGCCTGCTTTTGCACAGGAAAGCCTCTGTAAAAAGAAATATGAAAAAAACAAATGAACAGGGATTTACCCTAATTGAAATCATCATTGTTCTTGGTTTAATTGGAACTCTCGCGATTGTGATTTTGCCCAATTTAACCTTAACAGTAGATTCTCAAATGTCTTCTGCTCTACGTAACGTAACAGCTCAAATTCGTAATGCCTACGACGATGCTATTTTTTCAGGACGCTTAAATCGTATGATTTTCGATATCAAATCCGGAGAATATTGGGTAGAACAAGCTCCTCTTGGATTTGAAGGACGCCCTCCTCTGCCCGATACCGACAGTGAAATTGACTCTCTCGCAAAACAAGATAAAAAAAAACAATTGCTTAAAAGTTTTGACGAAAAAGCAAAAAATTCTGCTAGCCGAGAAATGACAGGCAGCACAAGTACAAATCCAAAATATTATTCTTCACGCAGTATTCCTGTGGTTCAAAGAAAAATACTTCGTCCGCTTGCTTGGCGCGAAATTAACGACTCTGTTACTTACCGACAAAAACTCCCAGGTAATATTGTTTTTGCACAAATATCATCTATGGTTTCACTTAAAAAATATGATTATGTTGAAGTATTATCAAGTCAAGATAAAACAAAAAAAGTTTATGCATATATTTATTTTTTACCAAATGGCACAGCCACCCCAGCATCTGTCAAATTAGGAACCACACAAAGTAACAACAAAAATGCTCTGGATGATGAGGGACCACGGTATACAATAAATTTAAATACTTTAACAGGCGAATCTCATTTGCTTGAAGGGTTTCAAGATGCAAACTTCACTATACCTAAAAAATAAAAAAAATATTTTAAACTCTACAATTAAAAATAAGCAAGAAGGCTTTACATTACTTGAGTGTATTCTTGCCATTGGAATTTTATCTATCGTTGTTGCCAGTGTTGTTGGATTACAATCTTCTATTATTTCAGTTACTCAAATCGCAAGCGATAGCATGCGTGCATCCTGGGCTGCCCGCTCTGCCATTTCACAAATGCAGTATATAGTAGATGTTCAAGGGCAAGCAGAAATACCTGAAAAAACGACCGTTCCTTGGGAAACAGATAACCAATTTACTACAACAATCACACGCAAAGAACTTAAAGATGTAAAGGTATCACATTTTTTAACCAGTTCTCTAGGAGTATATAACCTTGTTAATCCAGGGGGAAATGAAAATCTTGATGTAGATAAAATGCTTGCCTCAGTTACAGGAATGCTTGATTCCACTTCGGGAACAAATCCAAAAGGAATTTTTAGCAATGTTGTTATTGAAGTGAAATGGACCAGTGGCGTTCTTCAAAAAACCATAGAAGAAGGTTTCTTTTTTATTGATAAAAAAATTTTTACAAACATGGTTTTACCTGACTTTGGCGGATCAAAAAATAATTCAAATAATAGTAACAATACACCATCAAACAACAATCAAAATAATGGGGGGCCATAGTGAAAAATTTTTCCCAAAAAGGCTTTTCATTACTTGAAATCATTTTAGCTATTTCAATTTTAGCAACAATAGGTGTTTTGACAATTAATATTTTATCGACACAAATTTTAACAAGAGAAAAAGTAACAGAACAAAACGCGGCACATCATTCCATAAATATGGCTATGCAGCGTATATTTGACGATATACAAGGATCTTATCTACCAAATACAAGTGATTATGGCTCATTAAATATTTCAAACAGACAAATTCCACCACAATTTACATATAAAAATTTTAATTTTATTTTTACAGTACAGAATCATAAATCGTATCTAGGTGATTCAAACCAAAGTAATTTTGCACTTGTGCGTTATTATGCACGCCCTGACCCAAAGGACTCAAAAAAGAGTCAACTTATTCGCATTGTAGATACAGATATGATTGAAAATATTGAACTTCAAGGTGTTGGTTATTCTGAAATTATCGTTCCCGATTTAAAAGATTTTTATGTTTCATTTTGGGATGGACATGAATATCGTACAAGTTGGGACTCAACAACAAATGAAACACAAAATAAACTTCCTAAATTGGTTAAAATACATTTAGAAAGTTATATTACCGAATCAAGTAGAGATAAACAGTTGCAGGAATTGTCTCCTGCAACTGCTATAAAAAGAAAAACGATTACTTTAGATACCATTGTTTATATTTTAAAAACGCTAGATTCTCCTGATCTCACTCCCTTTTCAGGAGAATACAAATGGAATTAAAAAAAATTATTCATAAAATAAGAAATAAACAAAAAGGTTTCGCATTAATTTTTGTCTTAGTCTTTGTTGCTATGATTATGGGTGTAATTAGTGATATTGTTTACCAAACTCAAGTCGGAGCGCGCAGCGCCATCGAAGAAAGAAACGCTCTCGATGCCCAATCCACAGCTTTAACAGGTATTGAATTTGCAAAACTCATGCTCTCATTAAGTATATTATCTGAAAAATACCAAGGAAACCCACTTATTCCTATTCCTAAAAATATGTATAACTTATTAAATGGACAACCTATAGGATCTTCAGGATTACAAAAACTTGAAGAACTTTCTGGCGCAAAAATATCAGGAGCCATCTCACCCAGCATTCAAGAAGCTCTGAAAGTTGTGCCTGGTTACTTTGTCCTAAATATCTCCTCTGAAAATGCAAAATTCAATTTAAATACTTTGCAATCTAATTTTTCAGCTACGGCACAAAAAGCTCTGCTACGTATTTTCTCAGCCCCCGATTCCCAAAAATTTTTAGAAACATTAGGATATACACCTCAGCAATTGGTTGATAACTTAACAAGTTACATTAAAATATCAACAACAAATAACTACTTACAAAATACAACACAAAAAGATTACGATGCCATCGGCGCAAAATACCGACCTAAAAATGCGGCGTTAGAGTCCTTAGAGGAACTGAGACGTATTCCTGGCTTTCATATCGATGATATCTATGAGATGTACTCCCCTTATTTTACAATATGGCCTATTTCAGGTAAGGCGTCACAATCCTTAAATCTAAACTCCGTTCCCATTGAACTGATAACTGCGCTATTAACACCACAAGCCCAAGAAATTATTGATCAAGATTGGGATAAATTTGAAATATTCCAAGATAAAAGTGGGTTTAAAGATAATATTTCTGACTGGTTCTCAAAAAACTTAAGTGGATTCAAAGGAAATTCCGATTCTGAAGATATCGCAAAGAATTTCTTTGGGAACAAAGATACGATTTTTAAAGTAGAATCTAGAGGTGTTGTCAATGGTGTTGAAAAAACGCTTGTGGTTATCTTACAACAAAAAACTTCAGCAGCTCAACCAAATACAAATAATTCAGCAAATAATAAAGACAATCAAAATACAAATAATTCAGCAAATAATAAAGATAATCCAAATACAAATCAACCCCCAAATTCAAACAATAATACGAATAAACCTCAAGATCCTCCAAATTTTACAATTCTATACAGCAGTTGGAAGTAAGGTGTTATGTTTTTAAAAATGCTTTTTTCAATTTCTGTTGCTTTATTTGTTACTTTAATTGGGCATTATTATTTATATCTTAGACTTGTAGATCCTATTTTTGGCAAAAGCACACTTTGGATCACAATATTTATCTGCCTCTGGTCAATCACTTTTTTTGGTTTTATTATATTGCGCATTGTCCCTCATTTTTTGAGAAAGATATTTGAACTCATCATGTTTATCTGGATGGGTGTGGCATTTTTATTTACAATTGTTTGCCTTCTCACCTCTCCCATAAATATGTATTTAAAAGCAACTCATCAAAGTACAATTCATCTTTGTTTCTTTGTAATTTTTTCAGGAACTATTTTAACACTTTACGCAATGTACTTAGCATTAAAAAGGCCTGAAGTCATTCATACGCACATTAAAGTAAAAAGCATACTCCCCAATAACATTAAAAATTTAAAATTTGTTGTACTCAGCGATATTCATGTTTCAGGTCTTATTGGCAAAAAAAGAATGAAGTATTTAGCAGAAACTGTAAATTCATTAAATCCAGATATTATTTTTATCACAGGTGATTTAATGGATGGCTCTTTAAATCAACTTAAGAAAGAAATTGCTCCCTTGGGAGATCTTTATGCAAAATATGGAATTTTTTATATCACAGGTAACCATGAATATTATAGTGGACCACAAAATTGGAAACATCATTTTGCCGATAAATTTAAATGGAAAGTAATTTCTAATTCTTCACAAACTGTAACAATTGATAATATTGCAATAAATATTTTAGGAATTGAAGATAGACATTGGCTAAGTTATGAAAAAATTCCGCGAAAGTTAGATAAAAGGCTACAACAAGCGGTGAATCATTTAAATTTCAATGGTGCTCCTAAAGAAGAAGCTTTAAATATTTTACTGGCGCATCAACCCAAAGACGCCCGGCTTTTAGCACATTTTCCTTTTATAGATCTGCAAATTTCGGGTCATACCCATGGAGGACAAATATGGCCATTGCAATATATTGTAAAAAAAGATCAAAAATACGTAAAAGGCTTATATCAAATTAATTCAAATCAACAAATTTATGTCAATCAAGGTACAGGTTTTTGGGGTCCACCCATGCGTCTTGGCACAAATTGTGAAATTACTTTAATGACATTCTTTTCTAAATAAAATTATTTTTAATTTAAAAAATTGACAAAATATTAATTGTTTTCTATTTTAAATTTCTATTTAATAACGTGGGGTTTAATATGTCTACAAACTGTTTATTTTGTGATTTTGCAAGACATAAAGAAACATGTTTTCAAGTTTGGGAAGATGAACATTTTATGGCTTTTTTAACACCATATCCTAATACAAAAGGATTCACTGTTGTCATTCCAAAAGAACACTAAACTCGCAAATACTCTTCTTCAATTTCTACTGAATTCTGAATTGTGACACGCACAGGACAGGCCTTGCCAGCGCCCATAATTCTTTTGAAATCATCATCAGACGCAGAGGATTTAATATAAAATTTAACCATAATTTTCGCTATTTTACGCGGGGAAGCAGACATAATTTTATCGACTTCAAAACGAATGTGCTCCAAGGGGATTTTATTTTTTTGAGCGAACATAGACATTATAGTTGTTGCACAAGCACCTAAAGAAATAGCAAATAAATCTGTGGGAGAAAAAGCACTTCCATCACCTCCATTGTCGAGAGGAGGGGTGGTTTTAATTTTCGTGCCCGAATAAACATGGGTAAGTTCTGTGGACTGAGGCACTACCAATTGACCTATTAAATTAAATGACATTTTTTTGCCTTTTAAAAAAGTTGGAGAAATCCTTGCAGTATAACTCCGGACGGCATAACACTAGTGACATGTGAGGTCAATAGGAGGGATTTTTATCAATGTATGACGTCATTTTATTTATTCATTCATGGCTACGTTGGATTGTGACTTTTTGTCTCATAATTGTTCTTTTCAGATCATTTTCAGGTTGGATAAAGAGCTCCGCATATTTAAAATTCGATAAAATAATGGGCGGAATTTTTATTGGATTCACTCATTTGCAATTGCTCATAGGACTGTTTTTGTATTTTAGCTTGAGCCCCATAACAAACATGGCAATGAATAATATGGGTGTTGCTATGAAAAATCAGTCACTTCGTTTTTGGGCTGTGGAGCACATCGTTGCTATGATTATTTTTGTCATTTTTGTACAATTAGGAAGAACTCTTTCTAAGAAAGCACAAAATTCAATAACAAAGCATAAAAAATGCGCTATTTATAATACCATAGCTTTGCTTATTTTAATTGCAGGCATGCCTTGGCCTTCCCGTAAAGAAATTGGCCGCCCCCTATTTATGGAATACCCTACTCAAGTAAGCTCAAATTAATTCTATTTTTAAATTATAAAGACGGTCTGTTATGCAAGATACACAAAATATTCGCGATCAAAGAATGGTAAAAATTTCCAAAGTAGGAATTAAAGAAGTCTCTCATCCCCTCTTTTTTTATGATCGTGATGAAAAGGAATCTGCCGCCTTGCCAAGCACAGGAGTGTTTTCTTTTTTTGTAGAGCTCCCTGCCGAAAAAAAAGGCACTCATATGAGTCGCTTCCCTTCTATCTTATATGAGTTTGCCCCTTATTTTAATTTAAAAAAATTTGAACATATGGCTCATGAAATCAATGAAAAATTACAAAGTGACACTGCTTTTATTGAAACAAAATTCACTTATTTTTACGAAAAATTTGCTCCTGTTTCAAAAACGCGAGGATTAACCGACATTAAAGTTGCTTTAAAAATTAAAGCGAAAAAAAACTCTAAAAATACAGAAACGCAACTGACACTTCAAATTCCTGTAACGAGCCTTTGCCCTTGTAGCAAAGCTATTTCAGAGAATGGGGCACACAGCCAACGCAGCCATATGACTCTTTCCCTTTGGAATCCTAAATTATCCATAAAAGAATGTATTGAAGTTGCTGAAAAAGCAGCGAGTTGTGCTATTTATCCTGTCTTAAAAAGAGTAGACGAAAAGTTTGTCACCGAAAAAGCCTACAATACGCCCCGTTTTGTTGAAGACCTCGTGCGCGAGGCTGCCATCCAACTTAAAGAAAAAAACTGCGCTCTGCGCTTTGAAGTCAGTGCCGAAAACTTTGAATCCATTCATAACCATAACGCTTGGGCGATGGTTAAGAGTGATGATCTTTAACATTTTTAATTTTTTATAAATACCTGTGAAGTTGAATAAAAATCTTTTGTAAATTCAAATATTTTATAGCCGTAACCTTTAACAATGTCTTCTACCTCATTTGAACCTCCTTTTTTAAATTGAGCAAATGAAGAAAGACCTGTTTCTAACTTTGCAAGTTCATTAATTGGAATTGAATAATCATTGTGAACATGCCCTGTTATAACTATTTTTATTTGTCTATTGTTATTTATAATATCTAATAATTGTGTGCTATTTATAATAGGACAATCATCAATTAAAGGCGTGCCCACGGGAAGGAGATGATGATGAACAACAAGAACAATATTATATTTAGAATTATCATATTTCCGAATTAAACTCTCACATTTTTGAATTTCAATATTGGATAAAAAACCCAAATCCTTGCCTTCAACACATGAATCAAGACCAATAAATAACCAGTTATTTATTACTAACTCGTCTAATTGACGAAAATAAATCGACTTTGAAAATTTTGATATTAAATTATTTTTATTATCATGATTACCATTTATATAATAAATCATTTTATTTGTTTTTTCTAATAAATTTAAAACAAATTCATAGGATTCTAAACTCCCATCATCCGAAATATCTCCTGTGAGTAATAATATATCAAAATCATTTTTTTCTTTTAATAATTGTTCTAAGGTTAATTCTAAACTTTTTCTTGGATTTGCATTGTATAAAATAGCATCCTTATTTTTTTTTATATGCAAATCTGAAATTTGTATTATTCTCACAAACATTTCTCCTTTTTAATATAGTTATTTATTCTTATAACATTTAAATCATCCTGATCATTAATAATTTCTATTTCACTTTCATTAAACTCAAATTGACTATTAATATAGTTATTTAACTCAAAATTAACAATCGAATAAACAACATGCTGCGCTTCAGAGTTATTCATATGCTTTAAATATTTAATGCCAGTTAAGAGTTGAAAATACTTTATAAAGTTAAATTAGTATGTAAATAAGTATTTAAATAAACAGGCAGAAAAACGTCCGTAGACATGAACAATGAGTCCTTTGGTAGATCGAACTTTTGAAGCGTTTTGGATACCGCTGACCTCAATCAACCAATTGAATAATATTTCGATTGGTTGCCTAAATGAACTAACAATTTTTGAATAAAATTTTTCATCATGGGAGAGTTCTTTTTTAAATTTAGAGGTTTTAATAGGAGTATGAAGTTCTGTACCAATAAGAGCTAAATTGTGTTTAGTTTTTTTATCAATATAAGCTTTGTCGGCAAGAATTTTCGTATTTTTTTGAGTTAAAAGTTCTTTCTTAATAGCCCTCAAGTCATGAATACTTGCTTTTGTAACCTAGGTGTAGGTAATTTTTTATTTTTAAATGATGCAATAAGATGAAGCTTCATTCCATAGTAGTATGTTTTCTTTGAGGAACAGTAACCTACAGAAGAGATATCATTGGCAGTATTGCACTTATACGCCCTTGAATTTTTTGTAATCATAATTGGTAGTGAGTCTACTAAAGTAATATTTTCAGCTGAGTAGTATGTTGTTTTAAATTTGTCGGCATTAAGTAAGAATTTTGTAAGTTCAGGAAAAACAGAATTTAAAGAGTTTAGTCTGAATAAAAATCCTTCATAAGAAGGTAGCTGTGGAAACCACTCGGAAAGGAAATTTTTAGTAAAGTCAAAAATTGATTTAATATTTTTAAGTCCATTTAGAATTCCAAAAATGTAAATAGTGATGACTTCTTCATCTGTAAACAAAGGATTTGCATTAGGACTAATTTTTAAAAAAATTTTTGACGATAGTTGAGAAAAGAAATTGCAGGTAGTAAGGTAAACGGTGATGAGTTGGTTCTGCCAATCCATTGGTAGCTCCTTTGTTCTTACTTTTTTTTCGCAAAAATTATTTAACAAATTGGAGCTATTTCTTCAATCCTCACAATAATTTTCTCAACTCTTAACTGGCATAATTTAATTATCATTTTGAGCATAAGCGAATGTTAACAGGAAACCCCCTAAAGTTCGAACGGGTCTTTTCAAATATAATTTCCAATGCAATTGAGGCAATGAATCACAAAGGCTTCATTTGGATTAATTCTAAAGAAATTTTAATTAATAATAAATACTTTGTTGAATTTTGTATTGGAAATAATAACTCCTATATTTCTAAATTAGATTTGAAAAATATTTTCGATAATTTTTATACAAAAAATAAAAAAATCGGAACTGGATTAGGGCTTGCAATAGCAAAAAAAATAATTTCTGAAAATGGCGGAGAAATTTGGTGTACTTCTGATAAAAATCAAGATTTTCCACTCGGAAAGGTTGAATTTTATTTTACAATTCCTTCAATTTGTACTCATCTTTAAAGTCTTTTAGAGAAAGGCCAAGTATGAATTTAATATAAGAGTTTAATTTATACTTGGCTTTTCTCTGAATTTAAAATTTAAAAAATAATTTAACTCATTAAACAGTTAAAACTTCTTTTTCTTTTACAGAGCAAATTTCATCGACTTTTTTTACATAAGAATCGGTTAATTTTTGTACATCTTCATTGGCGCGTTTGACTTCATCTTCTGACCAACCGTGCTCTTTTTGTGAAGCTTTTGCTTTTGTATTGCCTTCTTGTCTATGATGACGAACTGCAATTTTCGCTTCTTCACCAATTTTCTTCACTTGTTTTGCGAGATCCTTACGGCGATCTTCGGAAAGAGCAGGAATTGGAATACGGATGATTTTGCCATCGTTGTTAGGTGTTAATCCTAAACCGGATGTTAAAATAGCTTTTTCAACAATAGGTAACATGCTTTTATCAAAGGGATTCACAGTAATGAGACGCGCTTCTGGAGTTGCTAAAGTAGCGACCTGATTTAAAGGTACCTTATCCCCATAGGAGTCGACTCTGACATCATCAAGCAAAGAAGCAGATGCTCTTCCGGTGCGCACTTTTTGCAAATCAGATTGTAAAGAATGAATCGTTTTGTCCATGCCTTCTTTTACTTTATCAACAAGTTGTTTTTTATCCATAATAAAATCCTTTACACAATATAATTACTAAATGAAAAAAGCAGTTCAAAAAACTGCTTCTTAGAGTTTAATAGATACTACAAATTACCAGCCTACGCTGCTTCTTTTAAAGTTTTTTCTAATTTTTTCAACGCCACTCCATACCAGTTCTCCAGTGGAGATATTGGTAAGTCGCATTTCTATTTGATATTGTACAGAGCTTTTGCCGCCTTGCTTAGAAACAATGCTGGAAATAGCGCCTGTTAAAAAGAAATCGGCACCAAACTGATTGCCTGGCCCCTTAATTTGATCTTTTTTAACAACACCGGACTGTTGATATTTATATTCATTTAATATTTTATTACGCGCGTCGCCATCTAAAAAGCGCACTTTGCCATCATTTAAAATTTGGCTTCTGAGATCTTCAAAAAGTGCTTTTGTATCAATAACTTCACTAGTACGATTTTCCATGTCATCGACAAGAAGAAAAGGTCTGTCCGTTGGTTTCTTTTTCATGTCTTCACGCCAATTTTGAACCCAAGGTGCGGCGGACATATCTTTAACCATTTTTTTAACCGTCATTGTGGCATCGGTGGGATTCCAACGATCGTCTATTATTTGCGCTTGCTCGGGATCACCGTAGTCTCCTTGAAAAGAAGTACATCCGGACAAAGCTAATGAAACAGCAACTAATAAAGGCGATATATACAAAACTCGTTTTGCATTTAACATTTAAAACCCTTTCCTATTCATTAATATAAAATAAATTAGTCAACATTTAGATTTACCTAAATTGGACAAACGCGAGTATATGCCTTTTATTATCATACTTGCAAGAGTACCTTAACACGCATAATGTGCTCTGCGGGTTTCATAATCATGCTCTTTGAGGAAATACGTGGTGGCAAAAAAAGCATCTATTCAAGTTGGCGAACATATTTATTTTGATTTCCTTGTCATCGGAAGCGGGGTGGCGGGAGCTTCTGTGGCCTTAAAATTGAGTGCTTTAGGAAAAGTGGGTTTATTATGCAAAGAAACTCTTTTTGACTGCAATACCCAATGGGCTCAAGGAGGAATTGCTTCTGTTCTCAGTGAAAATGACAGCTATGAATCACATACTCAAGACACTTTAGTTGCGGGAGCAGGATTATGCCACGAAAAAACCGTGCGTAAAGTTGTCAGTGCAGGCCCCAAAGCCATTGAAGAATTAATTGATATGGGTGTTGCTTTTACACCGAACGATCAGCAAAATCATCACGATTATGAATTTCATTTAGCTCAGGAAGCGGCACACAGCGCACGACGCATTATCCATGCCGATGACATGACAGGCGCAGCCCTTCAAAAAACACTTGTAAAAAAAATATCTGAAAATAAAAATATCTCTATTTTTGAATTTCATACAGCAATTGATCTTATTGTAACAGATAAAGTATCTCCTGATTTCTCAAGAAATAGAGTATTAGGATCTTATGTGATTAATGAAAAAAATAATATTATATCGGCATTTATTGCAAAAGCGACCATTTTAGCTACAGGTGGACATGGAAAACTTTACTTATATACCACCAATCCCGATGTCGCCGCGGGTGATGGCGTTGCTATGGCCTGGCGCGCAGGAGCGCGTGTTGCCAATCTAGAATTTATGCAATTTCACCCGACTTGTTTATATAGTCCAAGGGTAAAAAACTTTTTAATTTCCGAAGCACTGCGCGGTGAAGGAGCTATTTTAAAATCTAAAAGTGGAAAAAGATTTATGGAAAATGAACATCCACTTAAAGAACTCGCTCCACGTGACATTGTAGCTCGCGCTATCGATGCCGAAATTAAAAAAACGGGAGAACCTTTTGTTTACTTAGATATTTCTCACAAAGATCCTGAGTTTATAAAAACACATTTTCCAGGAATTTATTCAAAATGTTTAGGTCTTGGAATAAATATCACAACCGATCCTATCCCTGTAGTTCCCGCAGCACATTACAGTTGTGGCGGCATTGTGACTGACATGCGGGGCAGAACGGGAGTCAAAGCTCTTTGGGCTATTGGCGAAGTGGCTTGTACAGGACTTCATGGCGCAAACCGCTTGGCCTCAAATTCATTATTAGAAGGCCTGGTATTTGCCGAATTTGTTTATGAAGATATACAGATTTTATGGCCTGATCTTCAACATTATATTTCTCCAGAAATTCCAAAATGGCAATTAGGAAAAGCTGGTGAGCCCGATGAGATGGTTGTAATCAGTCAACTTTGGGATGAAATCCGCAGAACAATGTGGAATTATGTCAGTATCGTGCGGACAGAAAAAAGATTGGCACGCGCAGCAGCACGGATTGATCAAATTTGCCAAGAGATAGAAACTTATTACTGGAACATTATTCCCAGCCGCGCTTTAATTGAAGTGAGAAATCTTGCTGCCGTGGCTCAATTAACTGTGAAATGCGCAAGAATGAGAAAGGAAAGTCGTGGAATTCATTACTCTCTCGATTATCCTTACACAGATGACATAAATTATAAAAAAGATACTGTTGTCCTGAGTTAATTAATAGTCTAAAGAGATTATTCCTAACTTTTTGGAGTATTTATGCAATTATCGTTAGTTATTCCTACGTACAATGAATGCCAAAACATTCCTATTTTAATAGAACGCATTGCAAAAGTTTTAGAAGGTGTAGAGAAGGAAGTCATAGTTGTGGACGACAATTCTCCTGACCGAACATGGGAAGTGGCACGCACTTTGAGCGCTCGATACCCATGGCTAAGAGTCATTCGACGCATGACAGATAAAGGTTTGAGCTCAGCAGTTCTTGCAGGATTTGAAATTGCAGAGGGAGAAATTCTTGCTGTCATGGATGCTGACTTGCAACATGATGAACAGGCGCTTATTTCTTTTATCAGAGAAATGGAAAGTGGTGCGGACATTGTTGTAGGTTCAAGAAAAGTGAAAGGAGGAGGTATTGTCGATTGGAGTCCCATCCGGAAATTTATTTCCGGGGTTGCCACACTACTCACAAAAATTGCTTTACCTCAGTCCGTAAGCGACCCTATGAGTGGATTTTTTGCTGTAAAAAAACATGTTTATGTGAGTAATAAAAATCAAATCAATCCCCGTGGGTTTAAAATTCTTCTCGAATTTTTAGCCCGTGCTAAGCATTGCAAAATAGAAGAAGTAGGATACGTATTTAAAGGGCGTGTTCATGGCGAAAGTAAAATTTCAAGCAGCGTTGTTTTTGATTTAATTATCGCTTTATATGAATTGAGTATTGGGAAAGTTTTTCCCACTCAATTTATTAAATATGGAATCATTGGTATTTCAGGTCTTTTTGTAGCAACTTTTGTCATTTATTTATGCAGAATGTTCACTCATTTATCAGAAGCCTATTCGATTGCCATTTCTATTGAAATTAGTATTTTAACCAACTTTTTTCTAAATAATTTTTGGACATTTAGACCTAAAAGATTGCTTGGTATATGGAATATTTTACGAGGAATAATTACATTTCATGCCATTTGTTTAGGTGGAGCTCTTATCAATCAAGCCATTGCGCTCAAGCTTTTAACTTTTGGAGTTGATGTTTATATCGCCAATGCCTTTGGTTACTTTATTGCCGCAATTTGGAATTATATAATTAATGTTAATATTACCTGGAAAGGACGACCAGAACATGGCTAATTACATTTTCAATATGGTAAAACTGCGCAAAAATATTGCTGGCAAAGACATATTAAAAGATATTTATCTCTCATTTTTTCATGGCGCAAAAATTGGCGTCATCGGCTCAAACGGAGCTGGTAAATCGACATTGCTCCGCATTATGGCGGGAATTGACAAAGATTTTAGTGGTGAAGCTTTTCCACAAAAAGGCACAAAAATTGGCTACCTTCCTCAAGAGCCCCAATTAGATCCCACGAAAACAGTTTTTGAAAATGTAGAAGAAGCGGTTAAAGACGTGAAAGATCTCATTCGTAAATTTGATGCCTTAAACGAAAGACTGGGCGAACCTCTTAGCGACGATGAAATGAATAAGATTCTTGAACAAACCGCTGTTCTTCAAGATGAAATTGATGCAAAAAATGCTTGGGAAATTGATCGTACCATTGAAATTGCTATGGATGCGTTACGTTGTCCTCCAGGCGACGCTAAGGTAACAAATTTATCCGGAGGAGAACTCCGTAGAGTGGCTCTGTGCAAATTATTAATGGAAAAACCTGACTTACTCCTTCTTGATGAGCCCACAAACCACCTTGATGCGGAAAGTGTGCAATGGCTCGAACGTTACCTTAAAGAATACACGGGCACTCTTGTTACTATTACGCACGACCGTTACTTCCTCGATAACGTAACGGAATGGGTTTTGGAGCTTGATAAGGGCGAAGGCATCCCATGGCAAGGAAATTATTCTTCTTGGCTTGATCAAAAAACCAAACGTATGTCTGAAGAAGAAAAGCAAGAATCCGCTCGACAAAAAACATTAAAGCGCGAGCTCGAATGGATGAGTATGTCCCCTAAAGCACGCCAAGCAAAAAGCAAATGGCGTATTTCTGCTTATAATGAACTTCTTAAAGATCAAAATGATAGACAAGACGGAATGCGCGAAATTGTATTCCCACCAGCACCCCGACTTGGCGACAATGTGGTTGACTCTGTTAATTTATCAAAAGCTTTTGATGACACTGTATTATTTGAAAATGTAAATTTTAAGCTTCCTCCCGGAGGAATTGTTGGCATTATCGGTCCCAACGGTGCTGGTAAAACAACCTTATTTAAAATGATTGCCGGCCTTGAAAAACCTGATAAAGGTGAACTCAAAATGGGCGAATCGGTAAAAATCAGTTACGTTGATCAAAACCGTGCCACTCTCGATGGCGATAAAACCGTCTACCAAGAATTAAGCCAAGGGAAAGATCTTATTCAAGTAGGCAATCGCGAAATTCCAGCACGTTCTTATATTTCGAGTTTTGGATTTCGTGGTGCCGATCAGCAAAAAGCTGTTGGCAAATTATCCGGAGGAGAACGTAACCGCTTAAACCTCGCAAAAATGGTGATGAATGGCGGAAACCTGCTTCTTCTTGACGAACCCACAAACGACCTCGATGTGGACACATTACGCGCTCTCGAAGATGCTCTCATCTCCTTCCCTGGATGTGCCGTTGTCATTTCTCACGATCGCTATTTCCTAGACCGTATTGCCACTCATATTCTTGCCTTCGAAGGTAACAGTAATGTGGTTTGGTTTGAAGGAAATTACCAAGACTATATGATTGATAAAAAGAGACGCTTAGGTGACGATGCCGTCAATCCAAAAAGAATTAAATTTAAAAAATTAATTCATTAATATTTTAAATGCTTCTCTCATTTTAAAGCTTAAACATTTTTATGTTTAAGCTTTTTTACTATAAAATTTAACAACTTATTCTAAAGTAACTTCTCTCGGATTTTTAGCAGAGGGTTTTACAGTCATATTTTCTATTAAAAAATTAAATCCACTAAAAGATAATGACTTATATTTTCTATTTGGATGAAATTGAAAAAGAGAGTTTTCTTCTTTAAAATTAAATTTAAATGGTTTAGATACTTCATAAAGTATTGCTTCAGCATCAATTTCTCGCATTATGATAATAGCATCTTCAGGCATTAAATACGTAGTGGAAATTCCATCACTAATATCATTTAATTTAGTTTTAAAAGATGCTTCAACTACATAAGCATCATTTTCATTTTCATAACAAAAAATCTTAAAGGGAAAAGCGTTTTGTCCCTGAGGAAGATCTTTATGAATTTCTAAACAAATATTCAGAATTTGTTTTTTAAGGTCATCAAGATTCAATTGACTCGAAATTGTTTGAACCAAAATACCAGCATGAATTGGAATTATTTCTACCTTAGAACAGCCTGTTATTTTAATTTTTTTTTTCCAACTTTCAATATCTGTCATTTTGAACTCCAAATAAATTCTTAAGAGCGGCGCTTTCTAAATTATTTAACGCTTCTAACAAATCAATACTTTTCTTTTCCCAATTCATTTTTTTTCTATACTCAGGATCACAATAACGTTCATTTTGCAAATCAATTGTCGCATCAATGGCATTAGTAAATTGAGCATAATGGTTTATATAATCACCTTTATTAAACTCATAAAATAGATCCTTTATTGTAGAAGTTAACTTATTAAGATTATGCTTAAATTCTTTAGCAGGCAAAAATTCTTCTTTATGCTTATGAATTGACTCAACAAGAATCCAAGTTTGCATTTTATTCTCGTTTGTCCCAAATAAATGAATTTTTAACGAATTAAAAATACCTTTCAAAAGACATTCAGAAGCGATGATTAAGGAAAAATAGGAATCTCTTTATAAATTATTGCTTATAAGACATTCCGCAACCCTTTTATGAGATTTATATGCTTTTAAAAATGATTCATTTGAGTTTTGTGAGTCTTTTAGCGATTTTAACTGATTAATTTTTACGAAAATGAATTGATTTGCATTCGATTCAGGATTCAGCATTCTTTATTCCTAATCATGAGTTCTAAAATTCAAATTAACTAAGACAATTCGGCATTATCATAAATTGATTCTAGAGGCAATTTATGAATTATGAAATTAAAATATATAATAATCTTAAGCTTTAGGTGGTTTTAAAATTTTATAATTACTAAATAATTTATATAGTTATAAAAAAAGAAGGGCTTTAAAATCTTTTCATCGCAACTTGACAACTTGAAAACACATTCCTTATCCTTGTAAAAACAAAGTAAGGAATTGAATGATGTTTAAAATTTATTTGTATATTTTTTCATTTTTATTATTTTCGTTAAATTCTTTTGCGCAAAGTTATAAAATCACAATATACTATGAAGAAAGACCTCCTTATTTTATATTAGATTCATCAAAACAAAAAATAGTCGATGGCATTGCATTCAAAAAAGTCAATAAAATATTGACAGATTCAAAAGTAAAATATGAATATGAGCAAATTCCCATAATTAGATCTTTACAAAATATCAAAGATAATAAAATTCCTTGTTGTGTGACTTATACTTATAAAAATAAAATGAGAGAAGAATATGCTCGGTTTACATTGCCCTATTTAAAAGATAAAAGACTCGTTATTATAACAAAAAAAAATAATGAAAAATTAAAAGGCGCGAATAATTTAATTGAAATTCTTTCCGACAACAACATTACCCCTATTTTAAAAGTAGGCTACACTTATGGAACATCGGTAACAGGTATATTGCAAAAATATAGAGGATATTCTATTTTTAATTTAAATGATCAAAAAAATAAAAATATAGTTATGACTTCACAAATTCAGGAAGATATTTTAAAGAAATTACTAGAAAATGAAGGTGATTTTACATTAATGCCCTTAAATGAATTTCAATATTATATTCAAACAAATCCTAATTTTTCTGATATCTTAACATATAAAACCATTCCGGAAAGCACAGAAGAAATATATAGACATTTTATGTGTTCCAAAAAAGTTAAAATAATTGACATAAGTAAAATGAACGAAGTCATTAAAAAAGTACGTTCATTAAATTAATATTTAAGAAAAAATAAGGGATATATGTTTTATTTTAAAATTAAAAATCAATTTTTTTGTTATTTTATTTTCCTCACAATTCTCATTTTTCAAGAAAAAAATTCATTTGCCTGGAAAAATCACAGTATTATTACAACTTACTCATTACAAGATTCACATTATTTTGACAGTTTTAAAAATATCCGTGCAGAAAAATTAGAAGATTTTTTAAGACAAAGTACAACAAATTTACCAAAAGTACTTGCCTCTGTTGAACAGTGGGCAATAAACCGCTCAGAAAATTTCGACTTTACATACCCCAAAACTCCAGAAAATTTAAAATTTAAGAGTTCATCAAATGATCCGAAAATTGTAGAAAAATTTTTAAATGCCATTCGTGTTAATTCTTCAGTAAAATTTCCTCTTTATTTACAAATTTTGCCCGGAGATTTTCCTCAAAATTTCGATACCATTTTGCAAAAAGAGGAGGTCATGCTCCACTCAATTATGAACGATATGGGAGAATATATTTTTATCAAAATTAATGAACAGGATTTTGTTGATCCTTTAAAAGTAGTGGCAACTGCTTCCGATGAGCCAGACTACGGAATGGATATTAATTTGTTTAAAGACAATCCAAAAGATTTTAACGAAAATTATGCGTTTGGCCAACAACCTTTTGGTAATGCGCAATTTTCATTTAACAGTCAAGCTCCCTTTCATATGGGATTTTATCATTTATCACCCCTGATTTATAAAACAGCTCCCTATTTAAAACAAACTTATGCTGAATATCGTATTAAATTATTTACAGAAATGTCACGCTTTGCTTTTCAAACAGGGCATCCTTATTGGGGACTGCGCTTTTTAGGATGGAGTTTACATTATATTCAAGATTTAACTCAACCTTTTCACAATTCCCCCATTCCTGGATATTCAACCGCAGACTTAATTTCTTTAAATATTTTAGACAAAATTCAAGATGCTTTTTGTAAAAGTCATACAAAAATAAATGACTCTATTAATGTTATTACCAATAGACATCTTATTTTAGAAAAGTATATTTACGATAAACTTGTTTATTCTATAAAAAATAATTTCATACAATCGCCAATTATATTGGCACTGAATAATTCAAGTTTTGACCATAAATATCCAAAATATGATGAAAATTATGTGAGAAATATAATAACACAAGAAGCTTCACAAGAAGAAAATCCCACTTATGGAAGTTATATTTTTTGGCTGCTAAATAAAGATACTTCTGCAATTATCGGAAGATCATTTCCCTCTGAATATACTTTTGATCCCAAATATATATATAATGATAATTTCGACTCTTTAACTATTTTAAATCAACAATCTGAAAATAAAAAGATTGAAATGCTTACCATAGAAAATAAACTTATGCTTCGTGCTGGAAGTCATACGAGAAAATTAATAGAATATATTCTTTAAACAATTATCATAATTTAAGCTTGTCTTTTTTGATTAAAATATTGAGATATTTATCAAAGGTTGAAGCAAATTTTTGTTTGTCCCCGGCACCAAACTGGGGAGGCCCCCCTTGAATGAGACCTCCTTCACGAAGGACTTGGGTGAAATTTCGCATCGATAACCGTTCCGTTATATTTCCTTCGTTATACAATTCACCACGGGGATTTATGGCAATAGCTCCTTTTTTAACAACCAAGTCAGCCAAAGGAATATCTGCAGTTATTACCAAGTCATTTTCAGATATATTTTGCACAATATAGGCATCGGCAGCATCAAAACCTTTGGGAACTACTATGGACGAAATATAGGCAGAAGGTGGACTTTTTATGTGCTGATTTGCGACCAAATGTGTTTGCACCTTTACCCTTTCAGCCGCTTTAAATACAATTTCTTTAATGGCTCCAGGGCAAGCGTCAGCATCTATCCATATTTTCATAATTGTCCTTTTAAGCATGATATAATTATATAATATAACTTAAATATTCATCTTTTCTAGATGAATTCATCCCTGCGGAGAATCCTGTGAAAGTTCCTCATAACAAGTCATTCTGCTTAACTATTATTTTATTTCTCTGTACGCAAAGCATATCCTTTGCAGCCGAAAAAAAATTTAAAATTATTGTTGAAGAAACTCCCATTCACTCCTTCTTAGAAATACCAGGAAGTAATCCCGCACCTAAATCTAAATCAGAATCGAAAGCTCCTGTTCCTAAAATCGTATACAAACCCGGTGAAGAACCCAAACCTGTTTTAGTAGGTTCCGACATAGAAATTGTAACGAAAATATTTGATAAATTAAAAATTCCGGTTGAAATTGAATTGGTTCATTGGACTCGGCTTCTCCCCATGATGATAAATGGGGAAGCCGATATGGCTCTTGGGATTCAAAAAAATAGCAAATTTGATAAATTTGTAAATTTTACCAGACTTCCTGTCCGTTCGAAAAATTATTCTTTTTATGGCTTAACGAAACAAGTGGGTGAGTCCCAAGTCATGTCTTTTGAAGATGCTTTAGCTCATCATTACAGAGTGGGAATTATTGTGGGATTTACTTATCCTAAGATATTTTGGGATTATTACCCATTTGAAAATCGGGTTTTAAATAGTCATCTCGTTGAAAGTTACACATTTCGTGACAATATTATAAAACTAAAAGAAAAAAAAATCGATCTTTTTATAGCAGATAGAGAACGAGTCAATGTCATTCTAAAAAAAATAGGTGCCGATGAAACTATTTTCCAGTATAAAAATGTTTTGTATTGGAAAGATTATTTTTTTGCTTTTTCAAAAAAAACAAAGGAGCCTAAAATTAAACTGATACGTGCATTCATGGATAGAGAAATTTATAAAATGACTGAAAGCGATGAAATTCCAGAAATAAATTTAGAGTGGATAAAAAAAGGAACTTAGTTCATGAGCAAAGCTCCAAAAT
This sequence comes from Silvanigrella aquatica, assembly GCF_001907975.1. NCBI lineage: Bacteria > Pseudomonadati > Bdellovibrionota > Oligoflexia > Silvanigrellales > Silvanigrellaceae > Silvanigrella > Silvanigrella aquatica. The sequence continues at coordinate 1,128,928 of NZ_CP017834.1, read as the reverse complement.
ATTTGAATTTCATTTTAATATTCAAGCTTCTTTTATTTTGTTTCCTTATTTCAGGTTGTACTAAACTTTGGATGGGGACTCCAGAATTAGGGTCAAAATCATTTCCCATTGAATTTTATATAAATTCACCAAATCCCTTTTTTAAAAACGATGATGCCCCTTCTCATTTACAAAGCTGTATTGAAGAAAAAACGGGATATAGAGTTAATTTTAATTTTGTTTCCGATGAAAAGGCGGTCATATCTGCACTAACAAGAGGAACCGCTCAATATGGTGTCATTTCTTCCATTGCCTACGTGGGTGCTTCAACGCGCACTCCATTGAAAAGTATTTTAATTTTCTCTCAAAAAGGATCCCCATCATCTCGCGCTGTGATTATTGGGAACACTTCCGTTTGGAAAAACTTTTTTCAAAAATCAGGATTGGCCTTAAATGCATTTACCTTTCATCATGAAGCCACGTTACAATATTTTAATAAAGCAACAGTAGCCTATGAAAATCCGGAAAGCGTGATTGGATTTTTTGTCCCTCGCATGTATTTTTTGCAGCGAAATATTTTTCCTAGCGCTGCAATTTTTGTAGGAAGCTTTTCTTCTGTATTTCAAGCAATCGATGATAATTTAGCAACCATTGGTGTTGTTTCTGAAAATGAAATTGATACAAAATTTCCTAATGCCACTCCCATTCAATTAGGAACACAATTTAGTAATTATATCGTTCTAGGTCTTTCTCAAAATTTGCCAGGACAAGTACTTATCGAAAATCAAAGTAACATAAATAGCACTTCTGCAACTTTGACAAAAGGAATGGAGCTTTGCTCACAAATAAAAGCCGCTGACTTTAAAAAACTCTTTCAAGCTGACGGTGTTCAAAAATCAAATGAAAAACTCTTTACATTTACAAAAGAACTGTATGAATTTCAGCAGGAAAATATTCGCATCCTCACACAAAGAGTTCCTTAAGCATTCTTAATATTTTGGATTTACAAATTTAGTACTTAATTATTGTTAATTATTAAATAATGTCAAAACACTGTTCACTTAAACAAAAATTCCCCCAGAGCATAGATATTTCCTGATACAAATGAAAAAGAAATCATTTTCTATTTTTATATTGGAAAAAAACTATGGCCTTCACAATTGCACCAAATGACATTCTATGGACACGAAATGGGGATCCCGTTCGCATTGCCGAACGAAATGATAAGAATGGTAAAATTATACTTGATTCTGATTTTGATAACATTCAAGAAACAGCCAAATTTGGAATTCGCAATGGCTTGGAGCCAAATCAAAAAGAAGCTTACTTAACAACGTTATCAAATCAAGATAATCAAGATGATAGGCAACAAGAAATACGTGATTTATATAATCAAATTACGAAAATGAAGCATGCCAATGCCGATCCTCGTGTCATTAAATATTTGGAAAACGAACTTCAATATAGGATTGTTCGCGAGAAATTTACTCCTGAAAATTTTGAAGTCGATCCACTTACGTTAGGTGTTTAAAAAAATTATTTTTAATAAGGAGATTTTTTTATGGTCTTTATTCCACCTCCCTCCCGGTCGTCCTTCATACAATTAGGTGATTACGTTCCCAAAGTAGGAATTTATACCAACCCTGGTGTCGTTGCGGAAAAAAAAGAAGATGGCACAATTATAATTGATACAGATAAAGACGCTATTAAAAGATATCACCGCCATTCTCTGACCACAGGTTTAACACCTGATGAAAAAGACAAATTTAATAACATCATGGATGATGTTATGAGTGAAAAAGACAATAAACAGAGAATTCTTACTCTTCAACAGGTTATTGATAAAATGAGAACAAATCCAAAAGATAAGAAAGTTTCCGATTTTTTACGCAATGAACAAGCCCAATTAATTCGCTGCGCGAGAGAACTTCCGAAAGTCTATGACACCCAACCTGAAAAATTAAGATAACCATTTTATTAAATTGTCATAAAATTTTGCATTTAATATTTTAAAATCAAACTATTGACTTCATAGCTAAAAATAAGATACTGCAACATAAGTTGCGTTAATGAACAATCACTTACTATGAATATTGGCCAATTTATTATGTACACAGAAAAAGCTCAAAACTTAAAACCCGTATTACTGAAAAGACAAAGAAAAAGTAAAGAAACTCGACTTAACGATTTCATGAAGAGTGCCCAAAAAATATTTTCGGAAAAAGGGTACGATGCGACCACAGTTCGCGACATTGCTCGTGAAGCGGGGTGCTCAGATGGTCTTATGTTTCGTTACTTTAAATCCAAATCTGATTTACTCTTTGCCATAATTAAGCAAGGTAAAATTAATAGTCAAAAAGAGATTGAAGAAAACTTTTCTTTCTCTGTTAGCGTCGAAGAACAAATTTATAAAATAATGGAACTTTATATTGATAAATTTAAAGACTCAGAACAGCTCATTCGCGTTATTTTATCGAGAGCACTCACTGATCCTGATTTTGAAGAATATAAATCAGTGTTTAAAGATACAAGTTTTTTAAAAATTCAAGTTGATCATTTTAAAGAAAGACAAAAATTAGGGGAAATTTCTGCCGATTATGACTGCGAAGCACTGGCGCTTTTAATTTACTCTATAACCTTTATATTAGGCTTTAATAGACGATCATTATTAGGAATTCCAAGAGAAGAATGCCTCTCGTTAGCAAAACGCTACGCCAAATTAATTTCTTCGGGTATTTAAAATTTATTATACTTAATAAACAAATTTAATACGCTTTTCTGTTTTCATAACCCCCTTTACTATTGCTAAACTTTGCTTATTAATTTAAATTGGTTTTAAAAAAAAATTTGACAGCTTTCTTCTATTAAGATAGCTTAAAGTTAACATCAAACGACAATGCTAAAGGCAAACACCTTCTTCTGGAAAAGTAAATCTCCAGGAGAAGGCCTTTATTTATCTAAATATTTACTTACTAAAAAAATTTTATAAAAAACAAAAAATTGTCAATAAGGTTACAAAAAATTACTTTTTAGCTTCTAATAATTTTTTTAGCATTTCGTTCACTTTCGCAGGGTTCAACTTTCCGCCAGAAAGTTTCATTGCTTGCCCCACAAAAAAACCAAATAGCTTTTCTTTACCAGAATAATAATCGGCTAAAACAGCGGGATTTTCATTAATAACTTGCTCACAAATTTTAGCAATTGATGTGTCATCAGAAATTTGAACCAAATTTTTAGATTTTACAATTTCATCTGGAGATTTATGAGTTAACAACATTTCTTCAAAAACTTCTTTTGCAATACGACCACTGATCGTGCCAGAGGCTTGCAAATTCAATAAGGAAACACTGTGTTCCAAAGAAACTGGTACTTCCGTTAACTCGTCAAGTGAAATTCCTTTATTCTCTGAGTAAACCTTACTTGCGCGCATGATATCAGTCATAAAAAAATTCGAAATTGCTTTGGGTTCCACTTTTCCTTCAAGCAATTTTACTAATTTTTCAAAATAGGCACTATTGATACGAGATGCTGTAATTACTTTGGCATCGTACTCAGGCAAGCTGTAATTTGAAATCAAACGCGCTGCTTTTGATTCGGGAAGCTCAGGCATGCTTGCTTTAACTTTTTCAATGCGTTCCTTAGTTACAACAAGAGGAGGCAAATCCGGCTCTGGAAAGTAACGGTAATCTTTTGCAGATTCTTTAGAACGCTGACTCACGGTTATATTTTTATCGCTGTCATAGCCTCTGGTTTCCATATAAATTTCACCACCAGATTCAATGACATCGTATTGCCTTTCAATTTCATAGGCTATGGCTTTTTCAATGTATTTAAAGGAATTTACATTTTTAATTTCGCAGCGACGTCCTAAAATTGTAGAGCCTTTGGGTTTAATGGAAACGTTGGCATCTGCTCTAAAGTTCCCTCTTTCTAAATCGCCATCAGAAATATCTAAATTAACAACGTAACTATGAAGTTTCTTTAAATACTCAGATGCTTCCTCTGGTGAAGAAAGATCAGGAGCACTCACAATTTCTATCAATCCAACCCCAGAACGGTTGTAATCCACCAATGAGCACGTACCCACGTGGATATTTTTACCCGCATCTTCTTCAATTTGAATGCGTTCAATTCCTATTTTTTTACCACTTGATAAAATGATTTCACCACCAAAGCAGATGGGTCTATCATACTGGGTAATTTGGTAACCTTTAGGGAGATCCGGATAAAAGTAATTCTTACGAGCAAAAACGCTTAACGTTTGTATTTCGCTTTTTAATGCAATTCCCATACGAATAGCTAAGTTAACAGCCTCTTCATTAATAGTTGGTAAAGCTCCTGGTAAACCCAAACAAGTAGGGTCAATATTTGAATTAGGCGCATCACCATAAGCATTTTTACTACAACTGAACATTTTACTATTTGTTGCCAATTGACAATGCACTTCAATTCCTATCACAACATCATACTTCTTCATTATTTCTGAAAGTTGAGGGTAATTGAGCAGATTATTTATACTCATAAATTATTTTGTTACCTTTCTTCAAGATTCATACTAAAGGTGTTGTTGCCACAAGGTGTTCTTTTTCAAGAGCAGCAGCAAAACCAATTAATTCGGCATCTTTTCCACGTTGTGCCATAAATTGTAGCCCAACGGGTAAAGCACCATTTTTAACAGGTGCAGGTACAGAGATTGCCGGAACTCCAGTTAAATTGGCAGGAATTGTAAATACATCGTATAAATATTCTTTTATGGGATCAAAAGCGTTTATTCCAAAATGAAAAGCACTCGCCGGAGATGTTGGCAGATAAATATAATCTACGCTTTTAAATGCTTCGTCAAATTGACGAGACATTAAATCTCTTACCGCTTGGGCTTTTCCATAAAAAGCATCATAAAAGCCTGCGCTCAATGAAAAAGTACCCAACATAATACGACGTTTCACTTCTTTGCCAAATCCTTCCGAGCGCGTACGACAATATAAATCAAATAAATCTTCGGTATTTTGCGCACGATGCCCAAATCGAATACCATCGAATCGGGACAAATTCGTAGATGCTTCTGCACAGGCAATTAAGTAATAAACACTTAATGTGTGTTCTAAGGAAGGAATTTCAATATCAACAAAAGTAACGCCACGTTTCTTTAAATTTTCTTCCAATTTAGAAAATTCAGCCATTACATTATCATCAACACCTTCTTTTAAAATGCTTCTTAAAACGCCTATTTTTTTACCTTTTAAAGAAACATGATTGAGCTGTGATTCATAACTTCCTTTCAAACACGTCGCGTCTTTTGAGTCTTCATGAGCCATTGTTTTCATAATGATGTCTAGGTCTGTTACATTACGCGCAAAGGGAGAAATTTGATCGAGACTAGAACCAAAGGCAACCAAGCCATAACGAGAAACGCGTCCATATGTAGGCTTGATCCCAAAAATACCACAAAACCCGGCAGGCTGACGCACACTTCCGCCCGTATCAGAGCCTAAAGTGAGTGGCGCAAAACCTGCAGCACAAGCGACAGCAGATCCCCCACTAGATCCCCCACTGACCCGAGAGGTATCATGAGGATTTTTCACCACACCATGAGCACTGTGCTCATTGGCCGAACCCATCGCAAATTCATCCATATTCGCAGTACCAATGAGAATAGCTCCTGCTTTTTCTAATGACGAAACGGCCGTTGCATTAAATTGACCTTTGTAACCTTTTAATATTTTAGAAGCACACTCTAATGGGAAGTTTAACTTTTGAATGTTTTCTTTAATAATAACAGGAACACCAAATAAGGTATGCTCATCTGTTGCTCTCGTCGCTTCTAATTCCTCAGCTTTTGCAAAAGCGTACTCTTTTTGCAAACTAGTTAAAGCATTTAATTCAGGATTGAGTTTTTCAATATTTTCAAAAAGATCTTTTAAATATTCTTTAGGAGAACTTTTTCCACTTTTAAAGTTTTTAGCCAACTCACTGGCAGAATGACTCTCAAGATTTGCTGTATACTCAGAAGCAAATTTATTTTTAAATTTCATATATTCAAACCCATTTGTTAAGTTGAAGGAGCAAGAATGGCAGGAACACGCACAAAAACGCCTTCACGTTCTGGAGCCTGATTTAAAAAGACTTGAGTTGCAATGGAGTTGTCCACTTCATCGGGGCGCAAACGCGAAATCGAGTCGCATTCCCCACGCGATTTCGCGTTTGCCATAACGAGAGCGGAACGGGCATCACCCGCAAAATCTTCAGGTAAGGGTAGATTTGCCAGTGCGTTAAATGCCTCTAAAATTTTAGCCAACTCTGCTTGGTAAATGGTTATCTCTTCTTCAGAAAGATATAGCCTACCTAATTCTGCAATGCGTTTTACCGTTTCACGAGAAAATTCTGTTGCCATATTAGAAAAATCCTTTCAAAGCCTTCAAATAGAACAAATTGACAAAGTAATCTGACAGGAGCATTGAATCAACTATCAAATGCAATTATGGATAAAATGGCTCATTTAAAATGGAGACACTTATGAGAATTGCGATATCAGGACATAGCGGCTGCGGAAACACAACAGCAACAACAAATGTTGGCAAAGCCCTACAGCTAAAAATAGTAAATTACACTTTTCGTGATTTAGCGCGAGATCTTTCTGTAAATTTTGAGGAATTACACAAGGAAGCATCATCAAATCTCATTTACGACTACCTTACCGATCTCACCCTCATTCGAAATGCTGTTTCAAATGAAAACATCGTGATAGGAACAAGACTGGCAGCTTGGCTCATGGATGCCGAACTGCGCATTTGGCTGCATGCCCCCTTAGAGGCACGTGCATCGCGAATCAACCGTCGGGAAACGGAAAAAGAATCCAGTTACGAGCAAGTTCTCTATAAAACTTTAAAAAGAGATGAGCAAAATAGAAAAAGATACTTAAGGCTTTATGGTTTAGATATTGAAGACCATAGCGATTTCGATATCACAATTAATACCGAAAAATTAACCGCCGATCAGGTATCAAGCCTCATAGTAGCGGCGGCAAAATGGGCGAAAAAGAGCCAACTTGAACGCAAAAACTTGCACTTAGCGCGCATCCAAGAAATAATTGCTGAAAATTTACAGATCCCCTTAGAAGCCGTGCAAAACCCAAAATATCCTGTCAATATTGTGGAAATATTTCAAAACTTAAAAAAGGTGAAGTGAAGATTTTTAGGTTAGGTAGAAATCGGATGTTAACATAATATTTGTTCAATCTACCAAGCTTAAAATATCTTGCCAGGCTTCAATAACATTTTTTTCTGTTAAGTTAGTTTGGCCTAAGGAAAGTCGCAAAACAAATTTTTCATTTAATTTTGTATGTGACAAATATAATTTTCCAGACTTGTTGATTTTATCCATAAATTTATAATTTAATTCGTCACTTCCTTTTAATCTGAAACAAATAAGAGCGAAATATCTATTAGCCATAAATTCAAACCGATTATCTTCTTTTATTATATTTTCTAATTTTTTTGCATATTCAATATGTGAACGAATCATATTTTGTAATCCTTGTATGCCATACCACCGAATTACAAACCATAATTTTAAACTACGAAACTTTCTTCCTAAACCTAAGCCCCAATCTCGAAAGTTAACAACTGCTTTAGAATCATTTGTTTTTAAATATTCAGGCAATATTTCAAAGGTATTTAAAAGCTCATTCTTGTTACGTATAAAAAAAGCGGAACATTCAAATGAAGTAAAAAGCCATTTATGAGGATTAAATACAATACTATCCGCCTCACAAATTCCTATGGCCATTTCTCTAATTTCAGGAAGAATAAGAGCAGAACCAGCATAGGCAGCATCAACATGAAACCAAATTCCATAATTTTTAGATAATTGGGCAATTTCTTGTAAAGGATCAATAGATGCAGAACTGGTTGTTCCAAAAGTCCCTACAATAAAAAAAGGTTTGAATCCATTTTTGATATCATCTTCAATAGTTCTTTTTAATATTTCAATATCCATTTGTTGCTTTTGATTAATTGGAATTTTTCTTAAATTATCACTTCCAATACCAATTATTTTTGCAGATTTTTCCACTGAAGAATGAGCATCAACAGAGCAATAAGCTACTAATTTCAGATCTTGAATACCGGTTTTATTAGTAGTAAAATTCGATATTTTTTCACGCGCCACCGTCATTGCAATCATAGTAGAACTCGATGCCGAATCTTGAATAACACCTGTAAAACAACTCGGTAATCCAATCATCTTACGTAGCCAATCCATCACACAAATTTCAAGTTCGGTAGCTGCTGGTGAAGTTACCCAACTCATACCCTGAACTCCTAAAGCACAAATAACCATTTCAGCAAGAAGAGATGGAGGACTTGTATTTGAAGGAAAATATGCAAAAAATTTAGGATGTTGCCAGTGCGTAATACCTGGTAAAATAATTGTCTTAAAATCTTCAAATATTTTTTTAAAATCTTCGGGAAATTCTTCGGGATTTTTTGGAAGCTGATTCAAAATTTCACCAAATTCAACCTTTGGTAAAACTGATAATTTATGAATATTTTCATTATAATATCCGATCCAATCTGAAACTAAATTAATTGAATCCGTTAAGTTATGAGTAACCATTTTATAAACCTTTTTTAATTCCATAATTTTAGTGATTGTTTTGATTTATATCCAATAAAAGTTTGCTCACTAATCCTATCTTCACCCTCAAATGCACCAATTGCGTGCGGTCTTCTGCAGTTAAAAATAATAAGATCGCCCGTTTTAGGTGTGATTTTAATTGAAGTTGGCAATTGTTCTCTCCATTTTTTAGGCGCATTAAATAAAGGAGGTAAAGGAGCAACATCCCATATTTCTAATTCACCGCCTACATGAGGTACTTTTAAATAAATATTAGCAGCAAATTGTTTATCTAAATTAAAATATTTTTCAGGTAATGCATCAAAATGTGGTTGTTCCGCGCTCATGTAAGATAGTTTTGCTTTTGCGATTCGTGCAATACCAGTTAACATTTTTTTCCCTTGAAAATGTGCAACATTTGCTCCGTATTCATATTGTTCGTCAAGTTCTAATCTGAGCTTATCTATCGATGTGACAGCCGGTTTGGCAAATTTACGGAGTCTTTCACGGGAAGGTAATATTTGGTCATAATATTTATGAACAATTTCAGATTCAAAACTTTGATTATATGTCAAATTAAATGGAACCCCCAATCTATCAACGCCAAAATAATAATTAACTATTTCTTTATTTTCAATATTTTCATGCATATATTTTTCAGATTCTTTGCTTTTTAAAATATTTGATGATAATTGAATACAACTTTCATGAGCATAAAATTTCTCCACAATTAAAGCAAGTATTTCATCCTTAATTAAGGAGTTAATATCTTTAGAAAACAATTTATTTGCTATATGTATTCTTTTATATAAAGACATATGAAACCTCATTTATATCATGAGAAATTTAAAATTATATAAATTTTTTTACCGTAAGTTTTTTCTTATTTTCAAATATCAAATTTTTTTTTTAAAATCAAATTTTTTAATGAGAAATTAGCTTTAAGCTACCATAATCAATATTTTTTTAAAACTTTATTTGTTTTTAAAGAATTTTCGCCAAAGAACATAATAAATAAATACAAGCTCGTAATTGTTGAATTTCTCTTACATGACGTTTATTCGACTTTAAAAAACAAGAAAAATGAACAAATTGAGAAGAATTCAAATCCTCTACATTTTTCCAAGAAAATTTTGCAAGTTTTTTTTCAAATTCTTCATAATTTAAAAATTTAGATTTCCTAAATGAAAGTAATAAATAAAATCCTTCTGGAGGATTTTCATATTTTAAATAGGGATCAGATGGAAAACCATATTCTGATAAACAGATATCTGCTTCCGTGAATTGAAAACTATTTGTTGATAAGTACTCCAACATTAATAAAGGTTCATTTTTTTCATTATTTAAAATATTATGAGGAATTTTAAAAATATTTTCTTTAATATTTCTTGATGCTAAACAAAAAGACCCTGCAAAAAAACGGGGATCATGACTAATAGAGCTAAATTCTTTTGTCAAATATCCTGCACTTGAGTTTTCAATAAATGAAATTTTTAGATTTTTTTCTAACAAGGTAGAAATAATATATTGAGCCACTTTTTTATCTTGTTTATATATAATATATTCACCAAAAGCAGAATCGACAGCACAATTAAATACATCATTTAAATATTTTTCACATTCCTCTTTATTTTCTTTCGATTCTGGAAATAAAGTTACAGAATATGAAACGTAATTAGGGTGTGCCTGATAAGAAATTGAAGCATTTTGAAACTTATTTAATAAAGCTTTTTCTGCTTCATTAATAGCTGTTTGCATAAAGGACTCACCCATAAAAAAGACTTGCCAACTTTGCATTATAGGTGGCAAAGAATTATTCGATAAATGGGGTAATACATATTCTAAAAACATCACTTCCATTTCGTAAGGAACACCTGGCATACTATAAATTGTCACCTTTTTCCCATTTTTTTCACCTGATACTGAAAATCCAGCAGCCGTTCCTAATTTATTTGGTAATAATTTACAGCCTTTTGGTAAATTTGCTTGTTTTTTGTTACTTTCAGGAATAGAAGTTCTTCCTGATTTTATAAAAAAATCGGCGCACGCATCCCAAGCTTCCTGATTAAACTCTAGTGGAATGTGAAAGAATTTTGCCACCACATCTGCTGTTAAATCGTCAGATGTAGGGCCTAATCCTCCGGTCATTAAAATCACATCTGATTTACTTGCGAGATAATGAAGACACTCCAATAAATCGGACTCCTCATCGGCACACATCATAGACGCACGAACAGGTATACCAAGTCGCCTTAAATGCATACCCATAAAAGGACCATTCGTATCTTTTGTTTTTGCAGATAATACTTCATTTCCAGTGATTAATAATCCCGCTGACTTCATGAAATCATTCTCCCGCTATATATAATTATTTCAAATATTAAAGTTTTTATTAATAACTCGGATCCCAAGTTTTATTTTTCTCATTATAAATTAAAAATTGACCATTATTTTTGTAAATATCATGGATATTTTTTATCGAAAATAATTCTCCAATTTGTGATGCACTCTTTTCTACAGATATTTTTCCGCCAGGATTTAAATCAGTTTTTACACTTCCAGGATGAAAGCTAATTATAGATATTTTTTTATTTTCCATTTCACTTTGTAAAGCAGCTTGTTTTGCAAATTGAGTGACTGTCCTTTTTGACATGCGATACGAAGCATTTAAATAGGAATCTCTTTCAGGCTGACCCATGGTACTTGAAACGAGAGCAATAATAGAATTTTGATTCATAATTTCTTGAAAGACACGAGTTGTTTCGATGATGCCGAAAACATTTGTCTCATACACATGCCTGATTTCAGAAAAATTCAAATCTAATGCATTTAAATCATCTGAATTTTCTAACGATGAAATACCTGCATTTTGAATTAATAGATTTAATTTTACAGAATTTCTTTTTAAGAATTCCTTTAAATTTAAAATTGAAAATGAATTTGAGACATCCAAATAAAGTGAATCAAAAATATTTTCATGATCAAAATTAATTTTAGAACGAGATGTCGGAATTACAGCGTATCCTTCCTTAGCAAGTTGCTTTGCCATGGCAGCCCCAATTCCCCTTGAAGATCCTGTAACTAAAACAAAGCCCGATGGTGCTTTTTTAGACATAGCTTGAAGCCAATTTTGTAACTTATTCGAAATTTTATTTTCAGGATCCCAAATATCGATTTCTTTTTCATTCACAATGAGTTTAGGTGTAATAAAGCAACCTGATTTTTCAATCATGGCACTAACACCACAGTACTTTGTAAAACTCAACTGTACACAATAAGCAACTCTTTCAATATTGATATTTTCCCCTGTTACTTTATAGGTCATGAGACATTCTTTAAAGACTTTAGGAAGAGTTTCATTTTGTATTGCTTCACATTCCACAGACAATTTTTGCAAAGGTTGACGCATTTTTTGTAAATTGCTCACAATATCGACAGATGTACAGGCGGCCATGCCTTGTAAAATAACCTCCTTAGGGTTAGGAGCTATTTTTGCTGTATTTTCATCGTTTTTAATGGCAATATCAATATTATTTCCTTCTTCACAGGTGCTATAAAATTCCCAATTATTAGGAAAAGGCCTGGCATACCAATGGGTTTTTACTTTCATCATATTCTCCTCAAATTCTAATTATATTATTTTAATTTACATTGCATGAAGTTTTCCCTCTTGAAAAACATGCATAATTTTTAATGTATTTTTTTCAAGCACAACAAAGTCGGCGTCGAATCCGGGTAATATTCTTCCTTTTTTAATTGAAGATTGAGGATTGTCAATTCCTAAACATTGTGCTGCATTTGTTGAAGTCATTTGCAAAGTTTCTTCTAATGACGCAAGGTTATTTTGATAAATATTTAATAAGGCATCATAAACTGTAATAGCGGAACCAGCTAAAGTACCAGCAGCATCGAGATATTTGCCCTCTTTTACAAATATTTTATTATTTCCAATATAAAATTCTTTTAAATTTGTCCCAATGGGAGCCATAGCGTCGGATACCAAAATAAATTTTCTTTTTGATTTCGCTTTAAAAGCAAGCTTGAGAGTATCAAAACAAACATGATGCCCATCTGCAATAATACCACACCAAATTTCATCATTTAATAATGCCGCCCCAACAATTCCTGGTTCCCGACTTCCCAAAGGAGAACAGGCATTAAATAAATGAGTAATACCTTTAACTCCTAAAGAAAAAGCGTCTTTCATCTGTTGGCATGTGGCATTACTATGACCAGCAAATATAATAAAATTATTTTTTATTAATTTTTTCAGAAACTCATGATTTATTTTTTCAGGTGCCAATGTGATTAATTTAATCCCAGAAATTAATTGAAATAAATAATCAATTTTATCTTCTGAAGGAGTACGAATAAAATCGACAGGATGAATTCCTTTTTTATCTTTGTTTAAATAGGGACCTTCTAAATGCACTCCTAATATACCGGGTATTTTTTGCTGTATAGCTTTGTTAATACAATTTATTGCAAGTATAATTTTACTGTTATCATCGGTAATAAAAGTAGGTAAAAATGAAGTTGTCCCAAATGACAAATGCGCCTGCATAATTTGTTTTAATCCAGATATTGTTTGGCTTTCATTAAAAAAAACACCACCGCCACCATTTAATTGGATATCAATAAATCCAGGACAAAGAATATTTCCATTTAAATCAATTTCTTTTATTTTTTTAGTATTTTTTTTACTAGAAATATCTGCAATAGAATTATCTTTAATATAGATTTGTTTCTTTTTTAAAAATTTTTCTCCGTTGAATACTAAGGCATTTGCAAGACAAAACATATTTCGGCCTCTTTTTATAAATATCAATCATTCCGATTGACTGATATTTTTTCTTATCATAAGAAGAGCGCCGTCGCACGCATCACCTTTGGGTGATACAAGTCTTTTTTTATAAGCAGGTTTTAAATAATCTATAATAAATGGGACAACTCCCCCGACTAAAGAATAGGGAAGATTTTTATCTAAAGCTTTACCTTGTTTATCAAATGCTAAAAAAATATTTTCCACATGTTTTGCAGAACGTTTTAACAACTGTATAGCAAGTTTATCGTTTTTATCTGCAAATTTAAAAATATCTCTCGCTAATTCTGCATATTGACTGGCATTGGCATAGCAAGCCCACTGAGTAATGTCCTCAACCTTCGTTCCTAATTTTTTTCTTAAATGAATTAGCAAAGATGAATTTTCCAGAAGACCATCACATTGATATAACAGACTCCGAACCGCCTCTAATCCAAGCCAAGCGGCTCCTCCTTCATCCCCATGAGGAAACCCCCAGCCTCCCACTTGGCTCTTCCCTTTTTTTGTAATTTTGAGGCCAACAACTCCTGTTCCTACAATTATGACGCATCCAAAATGTCCTGAATGTGCGCCGAGACAGGCGACATAAGCATCAGATTGAATAATACAATTTGCAAAAGAGTGTTTTAACTTTGCTAAAAAACCTTCCCGCGCCGATTGAACTTCATATCCTGCCAAACCCATTCCGACATGCAAACGTATATTTTTTTTGTTTTTTAAGTCTGCTTTTTGAAGAACCTGATCGAGAGCATCTTGAATGGAGCGACAAGCGACATCAACTGATAAACGAATATTAGCGGGCCCGGAAAAAGCTTCGGCAAGAACTTTTCCATCGGAGGCTTCTAGTCGAAGATGAGTTTTACTTCCCCCGCCATCAACACCAATGAAAAAGTCGTTGCGCATTTCTAATCTTTTTCCTCAACAACACGACCATTTAAAGCTTGTAAAGGCCTTGCGTCCATAGGAAATAATTTTTTAAATTTCTTGATTTGATCGGATGACACCTCAATTTTATCTTTCATCACATACCAACTCACTATTTCCGCACAGCCTGGAGTCGTTAATGAACCTTGATAAGTATAATATTCATCATCCTTCGGTAAGAAATTCATAGGATTAATTTTTTCTCCCGAAACAACAGACTCGGGTCCTTCTTTTTTTGGAAAATTATTAAATAACCCAGCCAATGATTTATTTTCTTTCCCTTTTTTCATCAATACACCTACAACCAGAAGTGAACCATCCTCTTTTTTATTGACAAAATGAACTTCCATGGCAGTACGCTTACCATCAAAAGCATGCTCACTCGGGGTATGAAAATGGAATTGTAAAAGTTCTGCTTTTGTATCTCCAACCATTACCATACTTCCTTTTGGATAGTTTACTTGAATCGTATGTCCATTATTCAAAACTTTTAGTGGAACTTCCAAATAGGAGAAATCAATTTTAGGTAATGATTTATTATGATTAACATTTTTTTCAATAAGATCGATGGGAGACTGCTTTTTACCTGAGCTACAAACAATATTTGCTTTATCTAGTTTTGCCCAATTTGCGGGGCCATTTTCACCAAAATAACTCCAATGGGCGGCTTCGTGAGCAGCTTCAGCAGAAGCTGCTGAGTTCATACACAAAAATGCAAAAAAACTGGTAACAGCAAAGGGAATAAATAGCTTATTTATTGACATTTTTATCCTTTCACAATAAAATTTACGAGCAATAGTCCCTGCATTAAAAATACATTTGAAAAATTTTTAAACCAATTACAATTTCTTAAGTTATAGTTTACAAGTGAAGCTCTTGGTGAGCAATCATTTGAGTTGACTAGGAAATGTATGGCAAGAGGGACTAAATGACTAAATATTGGGCAAAACGTTTCAGAAATATCATCCTCACGGGTATGCCTGCTTCAGGAAAAACAACTTTTGGAAAAATTTACGCCCAACATAGTGATCGATTTTTCCTCGATTTTGATAATTTTATTGAAACAACGACAAGAAAAACCATTCCTCAAATCATGGAGCAAGAGGGGGAAGAAGGTTTTCGGGAACTCGAAAATAAAATCCTCTTAAAGCTCGAAAGACGTCATAATTTTGTCATCGCAATGGGCGGAGGGACGCTCGTAAATCCCGAAAATTTATCTTTCGCAAGAAGGCTGGGACTTATTGTCATGTTGCATCTTGATCCTAAGGAAATTGCAAAAAGAATATTTCCAACTAAAGAAACAAGACCCTTATTTTCTAAATTAAATACAATTGAAGATATTGAAAAGAAAGTAAATGAACTCTGGGAGCTGAGAAAAGAATCCTATGAACAGTCCGATGTCATTATTGATGCCACTTATAATACGATCGATTCTATGAAAATGCACTTAGCACTTATTGAGCGCAGAGCAAATAATCGTGAATATATGCATGATGTATATAATATTATGAATAAAAGAACGAGGCCGCAAAGCAAATGGAGTGAAAAAGAGGAAGATATTCCCTCTATTGAGGAGATGCATTAAACAATCGTTATTTATTTTTAAATGACTTTAGTTTTAGCTGCAAAGTACTTCTTGCTATTCCGAGTTCTTTAGACAATTTCGTAATATTTATTTTCCCAAGACCTGTTTTTTTTATATATTCACTTAATAAAATATCAACCATTTCATTATATTTTAAATTGATACCTTTTTCATTTTTAATAGGAACTTTAATATAAAAATCCCCGTTACTTTTTCCTATTTTTTCAGGATGATTTTTTTCTAAAATTCTTTCCGGTATAGAAAGTGGGGTTAAAACTTTTTGAGATTGATGCTCCGTCATGGCGCGCAAACAATTTCTTAATTCTCTCACATTTCCTTCACTCCAGGGGAGTTGACATAGTACATTCATCGCTGTTTTTTCAATGGTATAAGGACCACCGCGCATTACTTTACAAAAATATAAAATAAGATCGGGGATTTCATTTTTTCTTTCACGCAAAGGCTTTAAAATAATTTCTGTTTCACACAATCGTTGCCAAAGATCATTTCTAAATTTTCCTTCTGCTACTTTATGAATTAGCGGAACATTGGATGCGGCTATAAATCGAATATTCACTTTTCTAGCGAAGGATTCTCCTATGCGCGTCACCTCCTGATTTTCTAATACTCTTAACAAAGCAACTTGAGCACTATCAGAAAGACTGGACACTTCGTCTAAAAAAAACCATCCTCCCGATGCCGACTCCAATAATCCCGCTTTATTCGTATTTGCTCCCGTAAAGGCTCCTTTGACATAGCCAAATAATTCACTTTCTAATAAACTTGGAGAAATACTGCCACAATTCATTTTTATAAAGGGAGATTTTTGCACATAATCTTCAAACAATTCAACAATGACTTCTTTTCCTGTTCCTGATTCTCCTTCAATATAAACAGAGGTAATTGCAGAGTTCACAATTTGAGGAATTCTTTTACTTATTTTCTTCATTGTTTCGCCAGAATATTTATTAAAAATAAATTCCTCTTTTTTATCTAAAATATGAATTCCTCTTTTTAATATTATTGATTTTCTAACCATTAATATTTTTTCAATGAGATCGTGATTTCTTATTTTTTTAGATAAAAATTCATCGGCACCAGCTCTTAAACTTTGCAAAACAGAATCAGGCTCATCCCAGTTTGAACTCATTAAAATAATAATATTAGGATGAATTTTTTTTAGTTCTTGCACAACGGATATTCCCGTTAAACTCAACTCATCTGATAAAAAAATGTCTAATATGGCAAAATCAATTTTATTTAATTTTTCAATCCCATTTTTTAAATCTGCAATTGATATAAATGAATGCAATTCAAAAGTAACATCTTTAGTATGATTTTTTAAAATTCTAGCTAAATTTTTTAATTCGAGAGGATCGTCATCTAAATGAATTACGGTATAAGCATTCGACTTTGAGGACTGTTTAGATTTATTCCCCATAAAGCCTCTCTAATTAGAAATATTTATAAAATACAGCTAATTAGAGAATCGATGGATTAGAAAAAAACTTAAGAAAACTTTTTTTCTTTTTGCACAGGACAGGAGTGACAACCTGAGGAACAAGATTTAACCATGCTTTTTTTCGCTTTTGAGACAAAAAACTTTTGGAATTTCCATTTATACAAAAGATAAAACGTAGCTAATATAACCAAAGTATAAACAATTGCTTCTTGAACCATAAATAATCCTATAAAGAGACTAACTCATTAAAAAAGTTGTTAAATGAAATACGGCAAAAGCACCTGTGTAAGCCAGTCCCAACATATAAGTAAACATAACTGTTGGCCAAAACCATGAATTTGTTTCACGTTTTACAACGGCGAGTGTCGGAGCACATTGAGGCGCAAAAATATACCATGTTAAAAAGGCCAATGCCGTTGCTAAACTCCACGAATGTGCAATAGAGGCTGACAGACCTTCACGAACCGCGTCTTCATTGCCACTTATTGCGTAAACTGTTCCCAAAGCAGCAACAGCCACTTCACGAGCCGCCATTCCAGGAATAAGAGCAATGGCAATCTGCCAATTGAATCCAATAGGAGCTAAAATAGGTTCTACAAATTTCCCAATCATACCTGCAAATGAGTAATCGATTGCAGGTAATGTGGCATTTTCAGGTGCTGAAGGATAAGTGCTTAAAAACCAGATGATGATCATCATAGCAAGAATGATGGTACCTGCTCTTGTTATAAAAACTTTTGCTCTCTCATAAAGCCCATATAAAACATTACGCAGACTAGGCAGCTTGTAAGTAGGCAGTTCCATTAATAGAGGATGCAATTCCCCTTTTAAGAAAAACTTCTTGAGAACAAAAGCAACGGCTAAAGCAAATAATATCCCTGCAGCATAAAGCCCAAACATAACAAGACCTTGAGAGTTTGCAAAACCCCAAATTGTCACTGAAGGAACAAAAGCTGCGATAATGAGCGTATAAACCGGCAACCTCGCCGAACACGTCATTAAAGGAGAAATAAGAATTGTAATTAAGCGATCTTTTCTATTTTCAATAGTACGAGCTGACATAATTCCAGGAATAGCACAAGCAAAACTGGAAAGTAGGGGAATAAATGCTTTTCCATGCAAGCCAACACCACCCATTAATTTATCCATTAAGAAGGCTGCACGCGACATATAACCAGTATCTTCAAGTAATAATATAAAAAAGAATAAAGTGATAATTTGGGGGACAAAGACAAGAACGGCACCCACCCCTGCAATAACACCTTCTAAGAGCAGACTCTTTAAAACACCATCGGACATAGTAGCGCCAATCCCGTGCTGTAAATTCTCAATACCAGCCTCTATGAGTTCCTGTGGATAGGCTGGTAATAAAAACACCGCTTGGAAAACAACAAATAAAATGGCAAGAAGACTTAAAATTCCCCAAACAGGATGCAACAGTACAGAGTCCAAGCGATGAGTCCATTTGGAAGCATTCCCCTGTTTTCTATGCGCGGCACACAAAATCCTTTCCACTTCTTTATGGTAAGCGCGCACTTCTTGCGCAGCAGGCTCTTGCCACGAAGCGGTTTGTGCAGGAATAGAGTCTGTTCCCGAATTTTCAAATTTTGTGAATTCTTTTTCAACAGCAGCAACAAGTTCATTAATTCCATTCTTTTTAATTGCTACAGTAGGAATAACAGTAGCACCTATTTCTTTAGATAAAATATTGAGATCAATGTCGTAGCCTCTTTTTCTGGCCACATCCATCATATTCAATGCTAATATTATGGGTTTGCCAATTTTTTTGAGTTCAAGGACGAGTCGCAATCCCAAATGGAGATTTGTAGCATCGGCCACACAAACGATGGCATCAGGCATGGATTCATTTTTAAATTTACCTAACACAACATCGCGGGTCACCGCTTCATCGGGGCTACGTGCTCTTAAACTGTAAGTACCAGGGAGATCTAATACACGAACTTTTCTACCCTGAGGACTGACAAAGGCGCCTTCTTTTCTCTCCACGGTCACACCAGAATAATTAGCAACTTTCTGGCGACTTCCTGTTAAAGCGTTAAATAACGCTGTTTTTCCACAATTTGGATTTCCGACGAGAGCAATGCGATTGGAGGTCAAAGTTTGTGATGACATATTAGGAAATCTTTCTAACTAAAATAGCCTGAGCTTCATGCCTACGAATAGCAACAAGGGAACAAACACGAAGTAAAACTGCAATAGGATCCTTTTTTATAAAACCCTCATGCTGAAGCGTCACTTCCGTTCCCTCTACAAAACCCATTTCAAGAAGGCGTCTTTCCAATTCTCCTTCAGGCAATCCATTATTATTTCTTAAATGTTTTTCCGTAACTTGAACCACTTCTGCTCTCTCTCCTTTTTGTAATGAACTCAAAGGAAATAATTCGGGAGTTGAGCTGGCATGGGTCAAGTCTTCTTTTGATAAAAAACCACACCCTAAAGGTGATTTGTAAAACATTTAAAAACCTCACAACTATTTGAAATAAAAAATAAAAGTAGCAAATCCAGTATTTGGATAAGCTACCATTCGGAAATATCATAGCATTAATGATAACGGTTATCAATTTTATAGAAAAGATATCTTAGCGACTTAATTGCTAATTTAAAAACTTTTTGATAAACTACTTTAGCTTTTTTTACGAGAAGAGATATCAACCCAAACCGCTAAAAGCAAAATGCTGCCTTTCACAATATATTGCCAAGTGACATCTAAATTCATGAGACTCATCCCATTATCAAGACTTGCCATCACCAGAGCTCCAATAATAGCTCCAAATATGGTACCCACACCACCCATGGTACTGGTACCGCCTATAATAGCGGCAGATATGGCATCGAGCTCTAAATTTTGTCCCGCAGAGGTTGTAGCAGCATTCAACCGCGCTGTTAAGATAATCCCAGCAACTCCCGCCAGTGATCCCATTAAAATAAAAACACCCATAGTGCGTTTTTTAATATTGATTCCAGAGAGTTTAGCTGCTTCTAAATTACCACCCATAGCATAAAGATGTCGTCCAAAAACGGTATTGCTTGTTACGATAGAAAATATAACTCCAAGAACAAAAACAATTAATACAGCGTAGGGAATTCCCATATAAAAGGCCATAATTGAGAAAAATGCCGCAATAATCACTGAGAAAAAAGTCAAACGCAATATTTCTAAAGACAAAGGTAACACTTCAAAACCATATGTCATGCGCGATTTTCTCTGCTTTACTTGTGTATAAAGAAAAATTCCAATACAAAGGGCAGCTACAAATAAGGACATATCATTTACAGGAGGAATATCTCCTTCATAAAATTTACTATTGAATAAAAATTTATAACCGGTCACGGGATCACCAAAGCTATTTTTAACTACTTGACCTAAATTATCTAATTGTGTTGCAGGAGTAAACAAGAGAGAAGGAATGTAACCTTGACCAATTGATTTGAAAGAATCATCCATGGGACCAATGGTTCGGCCGTCTGTAATTCCTAAGATGGCACCTCGAAAAGCAATCATGCTTGCTAAAGTAACAATGAATGCTGGAATTTTTTGATGTGCCACCCAAAAGCCATGCCATATTCCAACGACAGCACCGATAGCTAATGCTGCTAAAACAGTAGGAATAGTTGGCCAATTGTAATTTACTTGAAGAATAGCCGCGGCTGCTCCTATAAATCCCGCAACAGATCCGACAGATAAATCAAGATGCCCCGCTACCAAAACCATTGTCATACCAATAGCTAAAACACCAATCGTAGCACTTTGTAAAAAAAGGTTGGAAAGATTTCGAGGTGATAAAAATAATGAACCCGTTAAATAAGTAAACGTCAACCATATTACAAGAAGAGCAATAACCATGGTGTATTGTCTTAAATTCTTTTTAAAAGAATTTAAGACCAATTCATTAAAAGTTGATTTTTTTTCTATTGAAATATTTCGAAGAGTGTTCTCTTTTATTAATGACATAAATAATTACTTTCTCCCTTTAAATGTCCAGTTGCATATTGCATAATAATTTCTTGTGATGCATTTTTTTGTAAAAGATCAGCCGAAAATTTTCCATTATGCATAACAAGTATTCTATCACTCATACCTAGAATTTCTGGCAATTCAGAAGAAACCATAATTATACAATAAACACTATCCTCAATTAATTGATTCATAATATGATATATTTCAGATTTTGCTCCCACATCAATGCCACGTGTAGGCTCATCTAAAATCAGAATTTTAGGTCCTGTCATAAGCCATTTTGAAAGAACCACTTTTTGCTGATTTCCACCACTTAAATTTCCAGTCAATTGCTCAATTGAATTTGCTTTTATTTTAAGATCATTCACATATTTGCGACTGGAATAAATTTCTTTATTGCGATCGATAAATCCATAATCTGAAATTTTTTCTATACTGGATAGTGTTGTATTTTCTTTAATATCCATGCCAAGCACAAGACCATATCTTTTGCGATCTTCTGAAACTAAACCCAGCCCCGATTCAATAGCATCATATTCATTTTTTATTTTAATTTTTTGCCCATTTAAATAAATTTCACCACTAACAACTTTGCCCCAAGCACCAAAAAGACTCATTACAAGTTCTGTGCGACCTGCACCCATAAGACCTGCAATTCCAATAATTTCACCCTGTTTAATTTGAAAGTTCACATTATCAATAACTTTTAAACCTGTTTCAGGATCGAGCACAGTCCAATTTTTAACTTCAAATATAGTTTTGCCAAACGATCTTTCTACGCGTGGATAAATATGAGTTAATTCTCTTCCGACCATTTTAGAAATGAGCTTTTCTTCATTTAAATGGGAAACCGCATCGGTTGAAATAGTTTGGCCATCACGTAACACAGTGATGTGATCCGCAATTTTAAAAACCTCTTTTAATCTATGCGAAATATAGATACAGGTTTTTCCTTTAGAACGAAGTTCTGTAATAATTTCTAGTAAATTATCTGCTTCTGCTTCTGTTAATGCGGCAGTCGGTTCATCTAAAATTAAAATATTTGCGTTTTTAGCGATGGCTTTAGCAATTTCAACCAACTGCTGCTCACCCATACCTAAACTGGATATTTTAGCCGCTGGATTTACGTTTAATTTAACTTCTTTAAGTATTTCCTTCGTTTTAGCGTAAGCTAAATCCCAGTTAATAAATAGACCTTTTGTGAGTTCATGTCCTAAAAAAATATTTTCACAAACTGTCATTTCACGAACAAGTGCCAGTTCTTGATAAATAATAGCAATACCTGCATTTTCACTATCACGTGTGTCTTTAAATCTCTGCATGGAGTTTTCAACAAAGACATTTCCTTCATAGGTATCACAAGAATAAAACCCACTTAAAATTTTCATGAGTGTTGATTTTCCAGCGCCATTTTCACCACATAATGCGTGAATTTTTCCTTTTTCGACTAAAAAATTCACACCAGAAAGCGCTTTTACAGACCCAAAACTTTTAACAATATTTTTCATTTCAAGTGCATATTTTGACAAATACAATCCCCCAAATTTAAATTAAATTTAAATTCATATTTGTAAAATTAACCTTTTGTATATTTATAAACATCTTCTCTTTTAAAGAAACCAGATTCAATAAATTCTTTTTCAATGTTACTTTTATCAACGACAACGGGTTCTAATAAAACCGAAGGAACATCAACTTTTCCATTATTTGTTTTTGCATTTGCTTCAACAGGTTTATTTTCTGCCATTTGAATAGCAACTTTTATTGCTTCCGCAGCGAGTTTCTTTTGATCTTTAAAAACGGTCATTGTTTGCGTGCCAGCCACAATTCTTTGTGCTGCCGTCAATTCGGCATCCTGACCTGTGACAATTACTTTTCCTGCTAATTTTTGCGCGGCAAGAGCTTGCACAACAGCACCCGCTGTATTGTCATTAGGAGCTAAAACACCTTGAATATTATTTTTATTTGCCGTTAAAGAGTTTTCCATAATTTTTTGTGCGGCACTGGGAAGCCAATCGGTAATAGGTTGATCGGTTACAACCTTCACTTCTCCCGATTGAATCAGAGGTTTTAAATGGATCATGGCACCATCTTTTAAAAGTTTTGAGTTATTGTCCGTTGGTGCTCCCGATAAAACAACATAATTTCCTTTAGGAACATGCTTTGCTAAATATTGTCCTTGTAGTTCACCTATTTTTACGTTATTAAATGAGACATACATATCAAGATTTGAATTCAGTGCTAACCTATCTAAAGACATGACTTTAACACCTGCTTTATGCGCTGCATTAACCAATGATGCAGACGCCGCGGCATCTTGAGGAGCTAATATTAAAACATCAATTTTTTGCGAGATTAAATTTTCAACCTGGGAAGCTTGTACAGCCGCATTTTGATCGGCAACTTGAACAAATAATTGCGCTCCACTTTTTTTTGCTGCTTCCTCTAATCCTTGTTTGTAGCGAACCCATCCAATATCTCTTTGGGTAGGAAGAGAAACTCCAATACGAACTTCTTTAGCAAATGCAGAAAAGGAAAGTGTCAATCCAATTAAAGAAAATCCTGCAAACATACGACGTGTTATTTTTTTCATAAGAACTCCTTAATAACTAAAGATTCGAATATCCATATTTGTAAATACTACATAAAAAAAACAGAGTCAAAAATTTAGTGAAAAAAAACATTTAAATAAAATATTAAAAACATTTATCTAAAAAATGTGTAATTTATAAAATTTTCAGAGGAATATAAAAAAATAAAGAGAATAGTCCAAAAAGTTTTTCTATTCTCTTTATTTTTAATTTAAATTATTCTTTTTAAACTAACGAATTAATTTTTCTTTCGCTTTCAAAGCAAAAAATGCAATATAAATATAGCAAATTAAAGGAACAATAAAGCTAATATTCATATTGGCAGCATCAATCACAGCACCTTGTATATAAGGTATTATAGCACCACCAACAATAGCCATACAAATAATTCCCGAACCTTTTTCCATAAATTTACCGAGCCCCTGTGTGCTTAATACAAAAATGGAAGGGAACATAATAGAATTAAAAAAGCCAACAGCCACAATAGTAAATACAGCAAAATAACCACTACCAAAAATGGTGCATAAAACCAAAGCACAGGCAATGGCAGAGTGAGTTAATAAAACTTTATGAGTTTTAAATTTAGTTGCAACGTAAGCGCCAACGAAACGCCCCACCATGGCGCCGCCCCAGTAATAATGCAAATACTTTGCCGCGCTTTCTAATCCCATATTGCCAATATCTTTATGCGAAATAAAATTAATCATAACACTGCCAATGGCAACTTCAGCACCAACATAGACAAATATGGCTATAATTCCTAAAACAAGCTTGGGATAATTAAATAAATTAAATTTTTCCGATTGATTTATTTTTAAATTATTTTGTTCCGTTTTACTCGATGGAAATTTAAAAAAAGATAATGCCACTGCAATTATTATAATTAAACAAGCTAAACCAAAATAAGGAAACTGAACTGCTTGAGCCTGAGCGGCATGATAAGCGGCCGCTTGATCGTGAGGTAACTTTAATATTTCTTCTTTTGGAATAATTGCTGCAGATAACAAAAATGCAGCACCAACACTAGGCGCAATTGTTGTCCCTAAAGAGTTTAAGCCCTGTGCAAAAATCAAGCGGCTGGAAGCTCTTTCCGGATTACCTAATTGAGTTAAATAAGGATTTGCAGCCACTTGTAAAATAACAATCCCCGTTGCTAGCACAAATAAGCCACATAAAAAGGCGGCATATATTGCAACTTTTGCAGAAAATAAAAAAGACAAACAACCAATTGCTGTAAACGCAAGTCCAATAATAAATGTTTTTTTATAACCATATTTTAATATGAGTTTGCTAGCAGGAACAGAAATAACAAAATATGCTCCAAAAAAAGCAAACTGAACCAGCATAGAGTCTTTATGATTTAATGAAAAAACTTCTTTTAAATAAGGAACTAATACATCATTTAAGCACGTAATAAATCCAAATAAAAAAAACAAAGTTGAAACAACTACAATAGCTGCTGTATTGCCTTTTTCTTGTGGCTCAATTTGCG
This sequence comes from Silvanigrella aquatica, assembly GCF_001907975.1. NCBI lineage: Bacteria > Pseudomonadati > Bdellovibrionota > Oligoflexia > Silvanigrellales > Silvanigrellaceae > Silvanigrella > Silvanigrella aquatica. The sequence continues at coordinate 1,103,481 of NZ_CP017834.1, read as the reverse complement.
GGTTACGCGGTTGCTGATACTTAGCTGCAGTGACCATTCAAAAACCTCTTCAAATAAATTGGATTCCTCTAAACTCACAACACTCACTCTGTTAGCACAGTCTAAGGGTAAGTTAAAATCGCTTAAGTGATTATGATACAATTAAAGAGCTTTTAGATGTAAATTAGAACTTAAATGATGATGTTTTAGACAATTAAGCTATATTCAGGAGCATTTAAAGTCTGATAAACATTAATTTTTTATCTATAAAACATTAAAACTAATGTATAAATACATTAGTTTTAATCATTCACAAATTGATAATCACCTAAAAAAAGATGCGTTTATGCAGTTTCTTTAAAATCAACAACAGCCTCTTGAGCTGCAGCAAGCATAGCTATGGGAATCCGAAAAGGAGAGCAACTAACATAATTCAGTCCAATTTTATGGCAGAATTTCACACTAGAAGGCTCTCCTCCATGTTCACCGCAAATACCTAATTTTAAATTAGAATTTATGGAACGCCCCAATTCACAAGCCAATTTTACCAATTGCCCCACACCTTCTTGATCGAGAACAGCAAAAGGATCTTCTGTTAGAATATTTTCTTGCTTGTAAACTCTTAAAAAGGGAGCGGAATCATCACGGCTGAAACCATATGTCGTCTGAGTTAAATCATTTGTACCAAAACTAAAAAAGTCCGCATGCTTTGCAATTTTATTTGCCGTAAGAGCCGCCCTTGGTACTTCAATCATGGTTCCAAAAGGAATTTGCGGCGCAATTTTAATAAGTCGATCTTTAAGCCAACGCAGCTCCTCAGCTTCCCCAACGAGAGGTATCATGATTTCAGGAAAGACTTTTTTTCCTTGAGAACGACATTTTTCAACAGCTTCTACGATAGCTTTCACTTGCATTTCATATATTTCAGGATGAGAGATACCCAAACGACAGCCGCGGTGTCCGAGCATAGGATTGGCTTCATAGAGTGCTTTTACCCTCTGTTTAATTTCATCCGCAGAAAAACCAAGTTGATTTGATAAGGTCATCATATCCTTATCAGTATGAGGCAAAAACTCATGCAAAGGAGGATCCAATAAACGGATGGTAACTTCAAAGCCTTCCATCGCACTTAAAATTCCAACAAAATCATCTCTTTGAAAAGGAAGTAATTTATCGAGAGCTTCCTTACGCTCAGCTCGATTTTTAGACAAGATCATTTGTCTCACAACAGGCAATCTGTTTTCATCAAAAAACATATGCTCTGTTCGGCACAGCCCAATGCCTTCCGCACCAAAACTACGAGCATATTGAGCATCACGGGGGGTATCTGCATTTGCCCTGACTTTTAGCTTTCTATATTCTTTTGCCCATCCCATATACGTTGCAAAATCACTGCTCAACTCCGCATTTTTTGTTTCTACTTTGCCAAGCATGACTTCACCCGTAGAACCATCCAAAGTAATCCAATCCCCTTCGAGAATTTCAATTCCGGCCACTTTTACAGATTTATTTGAGAGTGAAATATTTAAAGAAGAACAGCCCGCCACGCAGCATTTGCCCATTTGCCGGGCAACAACAGCAGCATGGGAAGTCATTCCTCCCCTTGCCGTTAAAAAGCCCTGAGAGGCATACATACCACCAATATCTTCAGGGGAAGTTTCATCGCGCACGAGCACCACCATTTCCCCACGAGCCGCCCAACTTTCTGCTTCCACAGCTGTAAACACAGCTCTTCCTGAAACAGCGCCTGGAGACGCAGGCAAGCCTTTAGCGATGACTTGCTTATGAGCTCTCGGATCGAGGGTGGGATGCAAAAGCTTATCCAAATCTTGAGGATTGACTCTTAAAAGTGCTTCTTGCTTGGTGATTGTCCCTTCTTTTGCAAAATCGATAGCAATTTTGAGTGCGGCTTGCGTTGTTCTTTTCGCATTGCGCGTTTGCAATAAGTACAATTTACCTTCTTGAATGGTGAATTCAATATCCTGCACATCACGATAGTGTCTCTCTAATTTTGATCTCACTTCCTCAAGTTGAACAAAGACTTCAGGCATGTCTTTTTCAAGTAATAAAAGCGTTTTAGGAGTGCGAATACCAGCAACAACATCCTCACCTTGAGCATTGATCAAATACTCTCCGTAAAATACATTTTCTCCGGTTGAGGGATCACGTGTAAAACAAACGCCCGTTCCTGAGTTTTCTCCCATATTTCCATAAACCATGGAACAGACATTAACGGCAGTTCCCCATTCGTTTGGTATGGAATGAATTTCACGATATTTTTTCGCACGAGAACAATTCCAACTTTTAAATACAGCTCCAATGGCCGTCCAAAGTTGTTCATAAGGATCATCTGGAAAAGCTTCGCCAATGTGTTTTTTATAAATCAATTTAAATGTTTCAATAAGTTCTTTTAAATCATCGGCATTGAGGTCAGTGTCTTCAAGATATCCTTTTTGTTTTTTAAGAGAATCAAAGGCGTCTTCCATGTAGTGAGTTTCCAGTTCTTTCACAACATTCGAATACATTTGAATAAAACGTCTGTAGGAATCATAAGCAAAGCGAGGATTAGAGGTTTTTTTAGCCAAGGCTTCCGCTGTGGTAGGATTCAGTCCTAAATTTAATACCGTATCCATCATTCCTGGCATAGAAACCCGAGCCCCGGAACGCACACTCACAAGCAAGGGGTTAAGAGAGTCTGCGAACCTAGCCCCCATAGCCTCTTCTGTCTTTTTCATTGCAGATTCCACTTCTGCTTTTAATTCAGGAGAAAAAGTACCTGCTCCTTTTATATAATCTAAACAGACCTTTGTAGAAATTGTAAATCCTGCCGGAACAGGTAATTTAAGGGAAGTCATTTCAGCTAAATTTGCACCTTTTCCCCCTAATTCCGATTTCATAGAGGCATTGCCATCGGCAAATCCACAACCAAAAAAATAAACAAATTTCATGCAATATTTCTCCTTGCCCTTAAATAGATTGGACATAGAATATTCTCCATTCCACATCGCCACATTTAGCTCATTCTCTAATAATTGTAAATTGACAATTATATATTTGCCACTTTAAAATTAAAATGAGCCAGCAACAATCCTTAAGACTCTTTAAAAAAATACGAATTATGTCAAAAATTTCATTAAGATTGTTGATTTGAAAAAAACTCAACATCTACAATATTTAATAATTACAGATACTTAAAAAATATTGCTCAAAATGATAGCTTCTACTTGTAACTCTCCCTATTTTCTATTAGCTCTTTTAATGTGCAAAGTGTGTTTTGCCTTTCGCCAAATCACCACCGTAAGTTCCATTATTACACTTTGTTTTCACTGACAAATTATTAAATTTATCTCAGCTCAATCGAAGCCGAGGCTAAATTCTTGAATGCTTTTTTAAAGGGGTAAAAATCCATGGGAGACGTAATTGATATTTTCTCAAGGAAAGTCATTAGAGAAAATTCGAATATGACAAAATCAACAACAATCAATCAAGATGAAAAAAATAACTTTGAAAAAAACGCCGCACGTAACAAAGCAAATCAAGAAAGACTTCGCAAAGAACGTGAACAAGCAAATAAGAATGTTATGAAAAGTTATAGAATAAAGTAATTGGTAATCTTGCGGAAACCACCTTGTCGTCAAGGAATGAAATAAAAAATGCAAAATAATAGTCTAAATGATAAAAAAAACATTCTTGATTTTGAATTTTTTAAATTACGCAAGAAAAGAATAATGCAAGAAAATGCATCTACCCAAGAAACTTCTTTGCATACGGTTTCCGCAAACATACCAAGACCGCTTGAAGAAATAGAATTATCCACAAGAATTCATAATATCAAAGCGAGTGTCCAAAGAATAAATCAGCTCATTTCCGAACTTCGCCACATCTCAGACAAACCCCACAAATAAATAACCTCATCAAGTTGTCATTCCTCATAATTATTGTAAAAAAGACTACGTCAGGTGTTTTTTTATTATTATAAATTTAATGAGGGATCATTTATGGGAAGCATACCATTCTACGCAAAACGCTTTGTTTCCGGATCAAACTGTGAAGAAGCTTTCACTGTCGTTGAAAAATTAAACGAAAAAAAAATCTCCGTTACTTTAGATGTCCTAGGCGAAAACATTAAAGATAAACCTCAAGCCTTAAAGTTTGTTGAAGAGTATGACATTCTATTAAAACGAATTGCTGAAAAAAAAATCGATTGCTATGTTTCTGTTAAGTTAACAATGCTGGGTCTCGATATTGATCACGAGTTTTGTTACGAAAACCTCTCGCGTATTCTTAAAATTGCTGATGAAAATAACATTCGTGTTGCCATGGACATGGAAGGTACCGATTACACAGAACGCACCATTGCCATGTATGAGCGCGCTGCGAAAGAATTTAAAAGCCCCGAAATCGTACTACAAGCTTATCTTCTTAGAACGGAAGCGGACATCAACCGCATTCTCGCGGCTAACGGCAAAATCCGCTTGTGCAAGGGCGCTTATAAAGAAGCACCTGAAAAAGCCCTACAAAAAATGCCTCTTATAGTAGAAAATTATAAGAAACTAATTGAAAAGCTTCTTTTGAATGGTAGACGCGTTTGCATAGCAAGCCATGATGATGAAGTTATTGAATATTGTATAAGTTTTATTGAAAAAAATAAAATACCTAATGATCGCTACGAATTTCAAATGCTTTATGGAATGCGCGAAAAAACCTGGCATCGCCTCCGTGAAAAAGGTCATAATATGACCATCTACGTTCCCTATGGCGAAGATTGGCAAGCCTACTATTCAAGAAGACTCACAGAACGTAAAGAAAACGTCTTTTTTGTCCTTAAGAATTTATTCAAATCCTAGTCGTTCTTTTGAGTTAAAACAAAATCCCTTGACTTTATAACACATACTAGCATAATAGTTTGCGGAATCACCAAAAACCCTTCCGCATTCAGGAGTCCGTCGTGTTACCAAAGAGAAATATAGGTTTGTTGGGAGTCACTCTTGCATCCGTAGGAAGTATGATCGGCTCAGGCTGGCTGTTTGGCCCTTTATATGCAGCACAAATGGCCGGTCCCGCCTCTATTCTTTCTTGGCTCGTAGGCGGTTTGTTTTTCATTTTCATTGCTCTCGTGTTTTCTGAATTATCCTCTTTGTTTCCTATGATGGGTGGTCTAACCAGTTACTCTTTTTTTACCCATGGCAAATTTACAGGGATAGTAACTGGTTGGATATATTTTCTGTGTTTTGTCACAATTGCTCCCATAGAATCGTTAGCAGTTGTGCAATATTCTAGTAATTATTTTCCTATTTTTGTTAATCAAAATTTGCAGGGTAAATCCGAATTATCAATAATAGGTTATATAGCAGCTATTTTAATTTTGTTTATTATTATTTTAATTAATAATTTTAGTGTTAAATTATTAACTCGTGCGAATTCTCTTGCCACAATTTGGAAACTTTTTGTTCCTTTAATTATTTCCTTTGCCTTTATTTTCGGATCACACAGCAGTTTTTCAAATATTACGGAATTTAATGGCTTTGCTCCTTTTGGAATTCAAGGGATTATGGCAAGTCTGTCCGTAGGTGGAATTATTTTTGCCTTTGGCGGATTCCAATCGGGAATTATTTTAGCGGGAGAAACAAAAAATCCACAAAAAAATATACCCATAGCAATTATAAGTTCTATATTAATTGTAACCTGCCTTTATGCTCTCATACAGCTTGCTTTCGTTGTGGCTGTACCCGAAACTTCACTGGCTCAAGGATGGGATAAATTAACATTCATTGGTGATTTTGGCCCCTTTGCAGGACTGGCCTTTGCCGCAGGACTCACGTTACTTTGCACGCTACTTTACATTGACGCTATTGTTTCTCCCTTTGGTTCTGGTCTCATGATGGCATCGACCACCGCCCGCGTCATGCACAGCTTAGGAACAATTCACGCTGCACCTCATTTTGTAACAAAACTTAATAAATATGGCGCACCTGAAAAATCGTTGTGGGTTTGTTTTGGCATCGGTTTATTATTACTCTTTCCTTTTCCCGGCTGGAAAGAAATGGTGACTTTTTTAACTTCTTCTTATGTTGTTACTTTGTCTGTCACGCCTATTGCCTTAATGGTATTGCGCGACAAGTATCCTGAAGGAAAAAGAGTATTTAAACTCCCACTTTATAAAATAATTTCACTTATTGCCTTTTGCATTTGTGGACTTATGATGCACTGGATAGGCTTTACTGTACTTTTAAAATTAACTTGTGTTGTCTTTTTATTTGCAATTATATATTCAACTTATATATTTCGCAAAAACAAAATACTCTTTAAAAATCTCGATTTAAAAGGAGCTTCCTGGATATTCTTATATTTAATAGGCTTTGCTGCTATTAATTATTTTTCCACCTTTGGAAATGGAACAGGACAGCTCACTATGATAAAGGGGAATATTGTTGCGGTAATATTTAGCATCTTTATTTTCTTTATTGCTTGTAAACTGTCACTAAATAAAAAGCGTATTTTAGAAAATATTCAAGAAATTAAGCATTAATTTTTAAAAATGCTTAATTTCAATATTTTTATTTTATTATTTATTGACACACAGAGTATCATTATCAATATTTTGTAAAATTCTTTCTACATAGGTTCTATTTTTAACGATATCAGCTGGATTTGAAAATTTAATATCGTCCACTGTTTTTGGAATAACACAATCCACTTCAGTACCCTTACCTTCGATAGTGCGATAAGTGCCATCGGGGAGGCGACTTTGCATAGCACGCCAGGAAAAATTCATGTCCATAGAGTTTTCAAATTCGTAATCAAATACTTTATGTTTTTGCATTTTATTCCAATTTAAAACATTAGCTCCTCCGCCGCCCGTATATTTTTGCTCACCAATAATTTTAGTGGTTAAATTTTGATCTTTCATAAGAGCCACAAAGGCATCACATGCTGAATAACAAGCCGCATTCGTTAAAATGATGACCTTTTTATTTTCAGATTTTGGAAATAAATTTTTTGGAGATTTATCTAATGTTTCTTTTTCAGTTATGGGTAAAGATTTTATAAACTTATCACCTGATTGAATGGCGCGCTTCATCTCTTTAATCCATTTTATATAAATCATATCATCAGAGGCAATTTAAAAATTCCTAAAAATGCCCCTAGCAAAATTGAATAAAAATATTTTTTTGTTCAAATATAATGCAAAATAAATTGAAAGAAATTTGATAAATGTATTTTTATAAATAGTTCCTTATTTATTGCAAATAAATTTACTCCTCTAAATTTCTTAAAAGAGTAATCTGTATTTTAGAGTTTATTTGATCAATTTAAATTATGGCTCTTGCTATTTGCATCGCTGAAATACAAATAATACCAAACATTAAATGGCACATTACTTTAGATGGGCTTTTTACCATTATTGAATTTCCACCGTAACTATCTTTTAGAAGCGCATTTGTTCTTTCTGCTCCTGCTCTAAACTTATAGCGTTCAGATTTTGGAGGGTCGAATTCAATTTTTTCTCCTCTGCGAGGATTATGCTCAATAACATGAACTTTTCCTCTCGCAATAATATCTTCTTTTATTATGCTAGAATCATATGCTGAATCCATAAGGGTATATAAGCTCGATATTCTATTACCAGTGATCATTTCAAGTGGTAAAGAAACATTGTTGTCATGAACCGAGGCTGAAGTTAATAAACAGCTTATTGGAATTCCATAATCCCCTGTATCGATATGCAATTTATAGCCAATCCATGAATAACTATAGCCTTTAGAATTTTTTTTAGATCCAATATTGCAATTTACAGGTAACTCCAAAAGCATTTCATTTAAATTTTTATTTTTTTGCTTTTCTAAAATTGAAGGTTCCTTTTTTAGAATGAATTCACCTTTGCGAGGCCGCCCTCTTGCCCGTTTCTTTAATTCAATTTTTGCTTCTTTTTTCTCTGGCTTTTCTCTCACTTCAATGGCGGTTGAATCCCTGGAAATATGGTGAACCAGAACTCCCTTATGATATTTTTTTATTATTACTTCATGTATTTTTTCAGCCAATTTTGTTTTAGAAAACTCCTTAAAAGCATTGCTAAATGAGGCTTCGCAAGGGAGTTTATTTTTGTTAATAAAACCACAAATTCTTCTCAAAACAATATCTACTTTTAATCGATCAATTAATGAAACTGTAGTTGGTAAATTTAATACTGATTTTGCAATAAATGCTTTTGCAAAACATTCTCTATCCAAAGATGGACGACCTCTTCCAGGACAGGAAGCGTAATCATTAAAAAAATCAGCAATCTTAATTGTATCCAAAATCAGCATCAGCTCAAGATGGCTTTCTGTAGGATTACCAAGATAAATCTCTGGTTCCGGAAATAATTTGTCTTTAAATCTTTGCCAATATTTAGAAATCGTGATATCCATGCAATGTTTCTCCTGCATTAATTTGTTTACGCAAAACTATAATTAACACAGAAGAAACACCTTTTCGCTTTTCTAGCGAAGAAAATTACTCATCCACTGAATTTTTAAATTGCCTCATCATTCTTTTCATAAACTAATTTATTAAAGCGATTTAAAACTTTTAGTTTTTCATTATTTGCCTTCATATAGAATTCCATTGGATAAAATGGATTATTTGATTTTGTTGAATAAAATAATTGGGCTAATAAATCAGAATACTCTACCAGACCACCGGGATTATTTCTAACATCAATTAATACACCATTTATATCATTTTGTTTTTCAATCTTATATTGAATACTCAGCATATTTCTAATAACAAAATTATCATCCTTATTTAATATAACTTCCTCAGAAGCAAAAGAAGGTACAAGAATATAAAGGTATTTTGTATTTTCATTTAATTCAAACTTATAAAACTTTACTTCTGAATTTTTATCTATATTTTGAAATGATTCATTTTTAAAGTAATGCATCATATTATAATGATTTAAATCCCATCCGATCGCAGAGTTAATTTCTTCATTTTTACATTCATTATTACTATATACTGGAAGATTTATTTCTAAGTTATTTCTCATAATTTTTATTTTAAATTCATTCTCAATTAACTTAGGATAAATTACTTCTTTTCTAAATAGCAAATTTCTTAATCCAAAAATATTTTTACTTTCATTATTTGCACCATATGAAAAATGAGAGTTACTTTCTATCATTTTTATAGGATCTTCACCATTAATGCTTAAAATAACATCGCCAACTTCAAACTGAGCTAATGCACTTATATATTCTAAATTTTCTGAAAAAGCATTATAAAAATTAATATGATTAACTACTAATTTTAAATTACCATTTTCGTTGGCTAAATCAAATAATAAACTATCAGAAATTATTCCTCTCTCTCTACATGAAAAAGGCTTAGGTTTAAAAAACCTGGTATGAGCATCACCATGCTTCGCAAAAACATTGCTTATTTGATTATAAAATTCTTCATCTGGTAAGTTTACATCTATATCTCTTATGAGTTGTGCCCCATTTATTCCTTTATCATGCACATAATAATTATCAAACATAAAAGCGGTCACTTCTTTTACACCTTGTTTATCATTTACAAGCTTAGGATTTGGGGCTTCATAATCTGAGAAATCTTCAAACTTTTTCGTTGTTTCATTTTCTTTCTTATTACAAGCAAGTAAACATAAAGCAGAAGCCACGGCAATTAATTTTTTCATGATTTAAAAATTTCCTTCAATTCCTTCAATTCTTTCAAAAAAATTTTTTATCCGGCATCATGCATGCCTCCTAAAAAATATGTACTTGAAATAAATTTAACATAAAATATGCTATTTTTTGTTAATAACGCATATTTCATTAATATATACACTTACTAAAATTTTATTCAATTTTTTATATTTTTTTAAATAATTTTAATTAAACTCAAGGAATTGAATCTACTTTATAAGAAAAAACTCCTACAGCACCATCACCTTCGGAGCGGGGATCAGCGGCACCATAATAAACTTGTCCCTGTTTTCTTTGCTCTGCTGTTTGCAAAGAGCCAAAAGGATCGCCGCGTTTTAAAGTATGTCCCATATTAATAAGAATTTCTTTGCTATCAGGGCTGATACCATCTTCGCAATAAATTTCATCGGGCCAAAGCTGGCTGTGAAAACGGGGTTGTGAACTTGCAGTGGCAATATTTTGTTTGTAATCAATATAATTTACTAAAAATTGAAATAATTGCGTAATAATCCTACTTCCGCCAGGACTTCCCGTAGCTAAAATAGGTTCTTTTTTTGCATTTAATACCAGTGTTGGGGTCATGGAGCTCAAGGGTCTTTTTTGTGGTTGAATGGCATTGGCCTCACCTTGCACCAGCCCAAAGGAATTAGGAATACCTACTTTTGCTGTAAAATCTCCCATTTCATTATTTAATAAGATGCCCGTTCCCTTAACAGTTTTTCCATTACCATACCAAAAATTTAAAGTATAAGTATTCGAAACCATATTCCCATTTTTATCAATCACAGAAAAATGTGTTGTGTTCCCTTCTTGATTTGCTTCCTCTCTTACTCCTTCTATTTGAATTTGCTTTGATGGTGTATGATGATTGAAATTGATTCTTGCAAATATTTTTTTTGCATATTCTTTCGATGTTAATTTTTCAATGGGATTTTTGACAAAATGAGGATCCCCCAACTGACTATTTCTATCGTAATAGGCATAATTCATAATTTCAGTCAGAGTATGATAATATTTTGCACTATTTAAAGGGACTTCTTTTAAGTTTATATTTTCTAATATATTTAGCATTTCTGTTAATATAATCCCTCCAGAACTCGGAGGAGGAATAGAATAAATTTGATAACCACGGTAAATTCCCAAAATTGGTTTCATTTCTTCCGCTTTATAATTTTCCAAATCCTCTTTTGTAATAATACCACCATGCTCTTTCATATCTTGGACAATTTTATGTGCAATGTCCCCTTTATAAAAAGCATTTGTTCCTTCTTTGGCAATTTTTTCTAAAGTATTTGCCAAATCTTTTTGAATTAAGATATGTCCATTTTTCCAAGATTCTTTATTTTTATTTAAAAAAATTCTTGTTGATTCTTCACTTGTCAGCAATAAATCTTTTGCTTTTTCAATGGAACTTGATAAAGCATGAGTGACCACAATTCCTTTACGTGCTAAATGAATGGAAGGTTGCATCACTTTAGCTAAAGGTAACGAACCATATTTTTTATGAGCTAAATTTAATCCATAAACAGTGCCTGGAACACCTGCCGATTTATATCCTTTATCAATTACATCATTATTAACAGTGCCATCTGCATTTAAAAACATATCTTTTGAAGCTAATTTAGGGGCTTTTTCTCGATAATTAATAGCGATCGCTTTTTTTTCTTTGTTCAACCAAATTAGCATAAAGCCACCTCCACCAATATTTCCTGCTTTTGGTAAAGTAACAGCAAGAGCATACCCCACAGCTACGGCAGCATCGATAGCATTGCCTCCTTGACTCAATATCTTTGCACCCACACCAGAAGCTAATTCTTCTTGAGAAACCACCATTCCTTTTTCACCATATACGGGATTAAAAATTTGTGACGATTCTAAAATAGGGAAAGAATCTTGTACTGATTTTTCTAAAGAATAAGAAAAACTATGATATAAAAAAAAGCACGCCATGAAATAAAATAAAATATTTTTTATATTCATATAATTTATATAATTTATATAATTCATATATTTAGACCTTTAAATGAATTCGATACTGCATTAATTAACAATCTACATATAATATAATAATTTTAAAATTATATATATAAAATTAGAGATTAAATTATTTTAAAAAAAATTAAAATTGACTTTAAGGAAAATAATGATAATAAAAAATTATTATATTTATTTTGAAAATAAATATAATTAGACTATTTAGGGAGGATTTAATGAAATTAAAAATTATAACTGCATTTATTGTCAACAATTTTTTTATTATTTCAGTTAATGCAAAAGTATACAATAAATTGAACCCATTAGAAAGAAATTTTTACTCTGCTTCAAATGAATCCAATTTAGTCAAACGCGCAGCACATAGCAATAAGTTTTGGTATAAAGGAAAAATATACTTCAAATTTGATAATACTAATCCTTTTACAGAAAACTACAAACAACAAATTCAAGGTGCAATGATAGAACTATCAAAAATTGCTAATATTTCTTTTATCGAAGAAAACGAAGACGAAATAAAAAAAAGAAATAATTACGTTACAATTTATAATAGTGAATATTGCGCTGCCGACGTCGGCCCTGTAGGTAAAAATGGTGTTATATTTTTAAATGAATATGACTGTCCTCGCGCTGCAATACTTCACGAACTAAAACATACTTTAGGATTTGAACATGAGCATATGAGATCAGATAGAGATCATAATATTACAATTTTTAGTGAAAACATAAAACCAAATGAAAAAGATAATTTTGATAATACAAAAGAGATTGAAAGCCTATTCAGCTATGACGAAGATTCTATTATGCATTATGATTCTTACGCATCATCTATAAATAATACTCCTACGATGCTTTCAAACGAAGGAGATACGATTCCAATTAATTACCATTTAAGTGATGGTGACAAAAAAGCACTTCAAACAATTTATGGGCTCCCTAAAATTATCAAATTTTACAATGGTGGTGCTTACAATGCCTCTATTCAATTATTAAATAAGCAGCATAAATTAAAAGAACCATTGAGTTTTTCGAATTGGTGGGGCTATGCGGGACAAGAAAATACAACAATTATTCCAAAAGATATTTCTCACATCATAGTTAAAATTGAAGCTTCTTACCCATCATGGAAAACTATAAAATCGTTTAATGTAACTCAAAAAGAGCTACCGATTTGTTTCGAAACTTCAGGCTCAATTTTTAACCCTAAAGTAGAAAAAACTCTATGTTGGTATTAACGGTTTGTTAATTTAAAAACCAACCTATCAATTCAGCAGCAAGCCATTTATGTGCATTTTTTTGAGTACGAAGATTCATTTCTACTTTGGGAGCTGCTATAAAAAACCGTATTAATTGATCTTTTGTAATATTTTGTATTGCTTTCTGCAGACGCGCTTGGGCAGGAAATGGAATTCTTGTTTTCTCAAACGCCGCTTTTAAATTTTTTGTTTCTTCAAAGGATGACATAACCAAAGAAAGCTGCTTTAAAAAATAAACCAATGCCATAAAGACACTCCCAGCATCTTCACCACAGGCTTCGCATTGCGACATACGCAATTCAATTAAATAGAGATCGCGACGCGCAAGGGCTTCCGCAACATGAAAACCATTCACTTCAGGAGTTCCCACAAGGGCATCCGCAAAGCCTATGCCTGCCTTTTCCATAAGCGCAAAATGCATGTCGCAAGAAACCAAATCACCGGAATAACATTCAATTGCCAAATGAGAAATTTCAGTTATTTCCTTATTTGTTTTTTTTGCAAGAGTAAGATAACGGCTTAATAAAAATTCAGAACATTTGTAAAGTTCAATATCATTAGGTTCATAGCATAAATAAACAGAGGCTAAATTCTGAAGGTCTGTTTCCTTAATGAGGTTTCGATAAATTGTAGGTGCAAAAAAGTAAGCTGACGACTCTATTGGCATTATCAATCTGCTTAAAAATTTTTTTTCTTCTTCCCATTGCTTTGCTGTTAACTTATCTGGCAAAACCACAATGCTACTTTGTAGCGCAAAAAACAACGTGCCTGTTGCCGCATACTCAACATAATCGACAACCGCATTTTTACCTGAAAAAATTTGCGCAGGCTTATGTGATTGATTTTGTATTTTATCTTCTATAATTTTTTTATAAATGGGATTATCTGCAAGAATAAATTTGATCGCAGGCGTCTTTTCTGTTGCGAGAAGCACTTGCATAAGTTTTGAGGCATCAATACGTTGCATAATTCCCTTTTATATTTTAACTGATAATATAAGAAATCAATTATTTCCTACGCGCACGACATTAATTTGTTAAGAGAGCAATGTGAAGTATTTTTTTGATAAATTTTCCCGTATACTTGATCACATAGTGCAAATTCGTTAAACCTCACTTGGTTTTTTTATTTTTGACCTATATTTAATACAGGTGCACCATGGAACATTCGGTTGAACTTCAGGGCAGAGATCCCGTAGACAGAAGAGCTGCTCTTGTTACAGGAAAAGATCCTTCTTTTCATATGGTAACACAATCAGTTGCCTCTCTCGCAGGGCGAAAAGCAGGTCCCGGTTGGCATATTACCTTTTTACTCTCCACCCTTGGCGTGGTTCTCCTAATGGTTTCATTAGGTTACCTATTCTGGGAAGGAATTGGAGTTTGGGGCAATAACAACCGCGTCGACTGGGCGTGGGATATCACAAACTTCGTTTTTTGGATTGAAATTGCCCATGCGGGTACATTAATTTCAGCCATACTTCTTCTTTTCCGCCAAAAATGGCGCACTTCTATTAATAGAATTGCAGAAGGCATGACTATTTTTGCCGTTCTCGCCGCCGCTATTTTCCCAGCAGTCCACATTGGACGCCCTTGGTTTGCTTATTGGCTTTTCCCACTGCCAAACCAAATGCAAATGTGGCCGAACTTTAAAAGCCCTCTCGAATGGGACGTGTTCGCCGTAAACACCTATCTTAGTATTGGTGTGATTTTCTGGTATGTGGGTATGATCCCCGATTTTGCCACTCTCCGCGATCAAGCGAAATCAAAAATAGGTCGTTTTGCCTATGGTCTCGTTGCTTTAGGATGGACAGGCTCAGCAAGACAATGGGTAAACTATGAGCGCGCTTGTATTTTACTTGCTGGCATTGCAACTCCTGCCGTGTTCTCCACAGCAGGCATCGTATCTCTCGACTTTGCCACATCTGTTTTACCGGGCTGGCATGCTACCATATTCCCACCCTACTTTATTGCAGGCGCTATTTTCTCTGGTTTCTGTCTTTGCTTAAACCTTCTTATCATGGTGCGTTCCATCTTTAATTTTAAAGATCTCGTTACCGACAGACACATCGACATTTGTGCAAAATTTATTTTGTTCACAAGTATTATTATGGCTTATGTTTATGTCATAGAATTTTTCACTATATTCTACAGTGGAAACCCCTACGAAAAGTTCTGGAACTGGAACCGCATCAATGGTCCCTATGGCTGGGCTTATTGGGCTATGGTTATTTTAAATATCGCTATCCCACAAACCTTCTGGTTTAAAAAAATACGTCAAAACGTAATTTGGTTATTTATCGCTGCTATTTTAATTAACATCGGTATGTGGCTCGAGCGCTTTGTGCTTATCGTAACAACCTTAAGCCGCACTTTCTTGCCTTCTTCTTGGGGTTACTTTATCCCTTCGTTTTGGGATATTTCACTATTTATTGGCTCCATAGGATTGTTCTTTCATTTATTCTGTTTATTCGTCCGTTACCTTCCTATGATCAACATGGCTGAAGTGAAATCCGTTATGCCTCAAGCTGACCCCCACCTCAAACCCGATATGACAGCTTTTAAAAAGTAATTTTTGTTTGATGTTTTTTTGTGCTTTTTAATGTTTGAGTTTGCTCCCCTCGCTAATTTAGTGTGGGGAGTTTTTTTTGTTTAGTTTACACAATACTATGCATATATTTAAAATGCATAAATTTTCTTCGATTAATTATTTTCGAAAAATTGACAAATATTGATATTTTAGTATAATTACAAAATAATAATATTAATTAAATATATTTTGATTAATATCACATTGATGTTTTATTTATAATTTATATTTATTATACCTTATAATTTAAAAATTAAATTATTACGGTTAAAAAAATTTAATAAAAATTATTTTTAGGGTTTTAATTGAAAAATCATTAATTACAATGGAAATAGAAATGATAATTAACCATCATAACTCAAAACTTATTTCAATGCTCCCCGATATAGCAATCAGTCAATTTGATACATGGAATGTTAATTTTACTGACATCATAGACATTAAAATGGATAAAAGTAAGCTAAAACAGAGTAAATTTCTTAATCCTGGAGAAGGGATGATTTATTCAGATCTAATTGCAAAAGTCATAGAAACAAAAACAAGATTAAAATATCATCAAATCAGATTAATAGATCTTGGTTCGGGATCATCATTACCCACGATTGCAGCTCTCCTAAAATACAAAGATTAAAGTGATTCCTTTTAGTGGACAATATGCTATGAACTTAGGCGTTCATATAGAAGGGTTGTCCCATGGTAAAGAAGAAATCAGTTAAAAGTCAATATTCTCTTGAGTTTAAAAACCAAGTCCTTGAAGTCTTAGAAAATAGCCCTAAAAGCATGGCTCAGATAGCTAGGGAGTTTGAGGTTTCCTACCCCACTCTGAATAGCTGGAAGCGTTCTATTGGCGAAAAGGAAAATTCAAATATAAAGAAAAACTCTGACGAATTGAAAAAGCTAAAGCGAGAATACGAGCTTTTAAAAAAGGAAAATGAAATCCTAAAAAAGGCGGCAAGCTTCTTTGCAAAGCAACTCGATTAAAATACGAGTTTATATTGCTAGAGAAGCTTAATTATCCTATTCTTTTACTTTGCAAAGTAATGTGCGTTTCTAAAAGTGGATTTTATAAATGGCTTGAGTGTAAAGATAAAAATCATCAATTTGAGTTTAGCCTTGAAGAAGAAATAAAAAAAATACATACTTCTTCAAGGGGTACATATGGAAGACGGCGAATTTTATCAACACTTAAAAAGTCATTTATTAAAGTTGGAAAAAAACGAATATCCAAGATTATGAAGAAACTAAATCTGAATGGGGTCGGCAAACCTAAATTTAAAACAACAACAAAGGTTGATAGGCAAGCGATACATTTTCCGAATTTAATTTCAGGGGATTTTACTTCCTATAAGCCCAACGAACTTTGGACCAGCGATATTACTTATATTCCAACGAAAGAGGGCTGGGTTTATTTGTGCATAATATTGGATACTTTTTCAAGAGCAATAATTGGTTGGAGCATGCAAGATAATCTAAAAAGAGAAATTGTTTTGAATTCACTAAACATGGCATACAAAAAAAGATCTCATTTTCCAAATGGAATAATTTTTCATAGTGACAAAGGATCACAATATTCAAGTAAAGAAGTTAGAAAATATTTAAAATTAAATCATTTTCATCAAAGCATGAGCAATAGCTGCTATGAGAATTCTATTACAGAAACATTTTTTTCCACTCTAAAAAAAGAATTGGTACATCGATGCAATTTTCTTACTAGAAAAGAAGCAAAATCTTCGATTATAGAATATATTGAGGTGTTTTATAATCGAATTCGTGCGCACTCTGCCCTTGATTATCTTGCACCATTAGAGTATGAAAAAAATTATGAAATTTAACCGTCCACTTTTCGGGGATCACACCAGAAATTGAAACCTTGCATGAAGGAAATGTGTCATGATTCCGCATACAACCCCATGAGTATTATGAATGGAAAAGGAAAATGGGATCAAATGAGAGTTTAGGCTCAAAATAGCGTAATAACAATCTGTTATCATTAACTAACAAAACTATTGACTTCCAAAAATTTTGCTATAAAATATAGCATATTATTTCTGGAAGAGCTATAACTACATGATATGCTATCATAGCGCTCACAACCTTTGAAATATTTTCTCAATTAAATCATCTCACTACACATAAGACAAAGTAATTATTGTTAAAATTACTTTATATAAATTCAGGAGTTCCAATGAATTTTTCAAAAAACATCCATAGCATTTTATTATCCTTAATATTAATGCTTATTACATTTAATATACAAGCACTAAAAACATATAAATTTGAAAATATTGATGAAATATACTCTCAAAACTCACACCAATCAATTGAATTTATTTTAATGACTTCTCAAGGATATGTTTCAGCTCAAAATTTAGGTTTTTTAAGCGAAGCTAGTTTATATGTAGATATGGGTACACACAAAGATTTTTTCTTTATTGAAAAGACCTATGATTATTTAACTATGAATAATATAAATACAAATCTGCCAAATGCAGAAAATGAAGTATTTGCTTATGAGCTCGATAAAGCACTAGGTTTAAATATTGTTGCTCCCACAATATATTTTCAAAGCCCAATAAATAAAGAAAACTATCATGTAAGACAGGTCTTTATACAACGCGCTCACACTCAAGATTCAAGAAGAAATAAAAATAATTTCAAATTAAATGGCTCACCTATTATTATTTTCGATAAATTGATTGGTGCCACAGATAGAAATGATAACAATTATTTAGTTGCTCAAAATGGGACTACTATTGCTATAGACCATGAATTTTTATTTGGAAATGGAGGATATATTTTACCTCAGGGAGGTCATCAATATATGAATACTATTGGAAGTTTATTTGATGATGAAAATGAAATGAAAGCATTTTTTTATAAAGAAGAAATTTATGAGGCAATGACTAATATAGATTGGGAACAATGGACTAATGAGCACTTTCCTAAATCAGCACCAAATTATGAAAAAAGCAAGCAAACATTTTTAATAAATATAGCTTTTTTAGTAGGAAGTATTTCAAATTTTGTAGAAAATAACGATAACTTCTTTAACGAAGCTAAAGAAAATAGAGCTTTTTTTCTTAATAATAACGTTGAAAAAATTCGTTTTATTGAGAGCAGAAAATAAGATATATCCTTAGAGCCATTTATTCTCTTAATTATGGCTCTAAATTATTTGATAAAAAAATATTCGCTGGCATTAAAATTATGATGATATAAATTCATAAATCATTCATCTTTTTTTCATATACATATTCATCATTATCTTTAATTTTATTAATCGAAGAATATAAAACCCCCAATAATAATATAGCCCCTAATGGCAAAAGCAATAATTTTTTAATCCAACTTGTAAAAACACCCCCATCAGTAAAGTTAAAACCAATAAAAACACATGATATTATAAAAATTACTATTTTTATGTGATACTTTTTGTTTAAATTTTTTAAGATAATATACAATGCAGGAAGAATTATAACATAGGTATTTAAGCCATTTGATATCAAAAGAGGAATAAAAACACAAAACAAAGATAAATCATAAAATAATTTTTCATCCCGTGGAAGAAATTTAGCAGTCTTTCTTAAAAAGGAAATTATAAAAACACAGCATGTCAATAATATAATTAGGTGTGATAAAATTTTATGTCTAAATATGTCAAATGATATATATTTGCTAAATAATGAAAAAATAGAAATAGCTCTACCATCTTTAATATTATTTTCTAACAAAATTTCTAACTTAAGTTCATTAATCCATAGCATATTCTGTTCAATAGACATTGACAAGTTATAAGTAAAAAAAGGAATAAAGAAAAAAATAATTGATGATAACATTATATAAAATACATATTTAAACTGCTTTTCATAGATAAAGTACATAATAAATATTATAAAATAAGGCTTTATAAAACCAGATAATGTAAGAATTAATGCAGAAATAAAAAGATTTCTTCGGTAAAAATAAAACGACAATAAATATAATAATAAAAGAATTATATTCACCTGACCTAAATGCAGCTCTCTGATATAGAATGCTAATATTGGAAGAATGAGCGCCATAAAAACTAAAATGGAGCGTTTATAATTTAAATCCTTCATTTTTTGCAAATCATTATAACAAAATTTAATACAAAGAATATGACATATATACATCATAAAAGTTAAGAAAAATGAGTATATAAACTTTGCTTTTGCAAAAGAAAAAAGTAGAAAGGGTATAAATAAATAAGCTGCGGCAGGTGAATACTTATATCGATAAAATTGATCTTCATCCGGACGATATAAGTTTTCACCATGCAAGGCTCTTAGTGCACTTTTGTAGTAAACTTCAAAATCACTTTGCCAATATCGACCATTTCGAATTTCAACTAATATAAAAATAATTGTAATCAAAATGAATAAAAGTAAAAGACAATTCTTCAAACTATTTTTATATAATATTTTTTTGAATACCATCATAATCACTCATTTTTTTGTGTTTTTTTATGATATATCAGGATTTTTTAAAACACGAAAACATCGATGTGTCAATTAATTGACACATCGATTTCAAGCATTTAAAAATCCCATCCAAAGACTTTCATCTATACTCCGCTTTCTTTCCAAACAGTTAAAAAAATATTAAAAAGTTTCAGTCCATTCTTCCTTAAAATGAAATATTCAAGATAGAAATTTTTTCGAAATTTAAATAACTTAAGTGTTTTTAAGGGTGTTATTTTGCCATTTCATAAAAAGGACAAAGGTCAAAGAAACAATCAAAACCAAAGAGCAGGACAACAATCCTAAATTCCCCTTGCTACTTAGACCTAAATAGGGAAGATAGTTATTTGTCATAATACTGGAAATGCTAAAAAAGAAAAAAGCCAAGGCTTGAAATGTCGCTTGACCGCTTAAAGGAACAGAGCGAGACAAGAAGGAAAGCAATAAAGGAAAAATAAAAAAATTAATGAGCATATCTAAAGAAGAAAAAATTCCTGGTAAAAACGAGGACATGCTTCCAAAATTTTTTAAAAATAAATTCATAATCATAAATATTATAAAAGAAATACACGTTAAAATAGTATAACGTTTCTTTATGAATAAAAATGATTTTTTCCAGAAATAAAATAATCCTACCATGCCTATTACAAAAGCAGACCAAAATAACAAGGAATCAGGAAATGAAAAAATTTTGGAAGAAATAGTTGTCGAAATACCGATCATTAAGCTTAAAATTAGCAGCATAGGAATAAATTTTTTTGATTCGTGAAAAGAATTATTTTTTTCCACAGTCGTTTCTTTTAAAGGAAAATTTTTATTCAAATAAAATATAATAAAACTATAAAATAACATAAATATCATAGATAAAATAAAAACGGGCTTAAAAGACCCCCATGCATTAACAAATTTTGCAGAAGCATAAGCCGAACTTAAAGAAGCCACATTTACAATGATTATAAATAAAATATAACCCATATCCTGAGAATGAGATGAAAATTGAGTTAAGCGTCCCACAAGCACACTCACAGAAGGTTTAAGTAAAGCAGAACCTATGACGCATAATATTAATGAAACAAAAATAATCCAAGATAAAAAGTAGGTCGAAATGAATGCTAAGAAATAACATAATATAAGGCTTATTCCACCCCAAAAAGCCCCATTAAAATAACCGATTTTTTTATCGATAAAAGGAGCTACTAATAGGGGTAAAAAAAGAATTCCAAATGAAAAATAAGTTCCTATTTTTATAGTTACTTCATGGGTAAATCCAAGTCCACCATTCTCAACGGTTGCAGAAATAAAAAAGATAAGAATAAAGGAAACAAAAAAATAAGCAAAACGTTCAAAAGCTTCGGCCAGTAAAAGCAATGAAAATGGAAAATATTTATTATTTATCATCCCATGGTTCTTTCTACATGAATGACGCCATCAACGGCTTCAATTTTTTGATGAATATCTTTTAATTGATGAATATCCGCCAATTCTAATTTTAATAATATGACCGCACGTTTTTGTGGATTGGTAAAGCACTCCATTCCCGCAATATTAATTTGTGAGGTCGAAACCATTTTTGTAATTGCAGCTAAAATACCTGGTTTATCATGTGCTGTAATGCGAACACGCACATTGTGCGCCGCTGTTGAGACCACATTCCAAGAACAATCTACGCGTCGCGCGGGATCGTTTGACAAAGCCCACTGACAGCTTGCCGCATGCACCGTAACTCCACGACTGCGGGAAACGAATCCAACAATGGGTTGCCCAGGCAGAGGTTCGCAACAACGAGCCATACGCACCACAATACCAGTCATGCCTTGTACACGTACAGCATCCTCACCACCGGCTCTATTTTTTCCTTGTCTTTGTTTAAATGCCTCTTGCAGAGAACGCGCTTCCTGCATTTCCTGTTGCAGAGTTTTACTTGTATCTGTTGCCGTGCCGCTCTCCTGCGGCTTTTGTAGTTGCAATGCATTTAAAAGTTTATTTGCAGCACCTTTCGCATCGATTTTTCCATAGCCAATTTGTAGGACAAAATCTTCATATCCTCCAACGCTAAAATATTTATTAATTTCCTGAAAAACTCCTGATTTTTGCAATTTTTCAAAACTAGAACCTAATTTTGTAAGCTCATCCTCAAACATTTCTTGGCCAATTTGTTTTGAATGGGTGCGCTCTTCGCTTCTTAACCAGGCACGAATTTTATTACGCGCCTTCGTAGTTGTTGTAAAATTAAGCCAATCTTTTGTAGCTCTAACCTTATTTCCAACTAATAATTCAATCACATCGCCACTGTGGAGACGGGTTCTTAGGGTGGCAATTCGACCATTAATTTTTGCACCGGTAGTTTTTAATCCTAAATCTGTATGAATTGCGAAGGCAAAATCGAGGCAGGTTGCACCTTTTCTCAATTCAAAAACATCGCCTTTTGGTGAAAAAACATAGACTTCTTCATCAAAGAGATCGACTTTAACCGCTTCTAAAAACTCATCGGGATCGGACAATTCTTTTTGATGTCTTACGATTTGTTTTAGCCATTTAAATTTTTCAAAATCAGCAGGATTTAATTGGGTATTATTAGGATCTTTTCTTCTTTCTTTATATGCCCAATGGGCTGCAATACCATTTTCCGCAATATGATGCATTTGAGCTGTTCGAATTTGCACTTCAAGCAGCTCCCCTTTTGCCGCAACAATGGTGGTGTGCAAACTTTGATAAAGATTTGCTTTTGGCATTGCGATGAAATCTTTAAAACGTCCTGGCACAGGGCGGTAAATATTATGAATAATTCCTAAAGTTTCGTAACACTCATTAGGAGTATCTACAATCACACGTAAAGCAAAAAGATCATAAATATCTTCAAATTCAATTTGTTTATCAGACATTTTACGATATATAGAATAAAAATGTTTGGCGCGCCCATAAACTTTTGCTTTAATTTCGGATTCCTGCAATCGCGTGGAAAGGTGTTCACGAGCCTGTTCGATAATTTTATCGCGTTCTGTTTTCTTTTGCGCAACTCTTGCAATTAAGCTATAATAGACAGAAGGTTTTAACTCTCTCAGGCATAAATCTTCGAGCTCCGCTTTTATTTTATACATCCCAAGTCTTCCTGCGAGAGGGGCATAAATTTCAAGAGTTTCTTCAGCAATTCTCTGTCTTTTTTCTAAATTAAGCGCTCTTAGTGTGCGCATATTATGCGTACGATCTGCAAGTTTCACTATAATCACACGAATATCACGAGACATGGCAACGATCATTTTTCTAAAATTTTCTGCCATTTTTTCTTGGGAAGAGCGAAATTGTACCTTTGCTAATTTTGTTAAACCTTCCACAAGAGCAGCAACTGGTTCACCAAATTCTTTAGATACTTCTTCGGGAGAAACATGTGTGTCTTCAACGACATCATGTAAGATAGCTGCAATAAGAGAGGTTTCATCCATTTTAAATTCTGCTAAAATCTCAGCAACAGCAAGAGGATGAATAATGTAGGGTTCACCACTTTTTCGCCTTTGCCCTGCATGCAAATTGTGTGCAAACCGGTATGCTTTATAGAGTATAGGTTCCACCGAGAGATCGAGATATCCTAAACATTTCTCTTTTAAAGAGGTGTAGGCATCATTGGCAATTTTTTCTATATCTTCAACGGGAGTTTGAGGTAAATCAAGAGCTGTTGTTGCCCCATGGGGAGGTTGTGTTTTATTGTTTTCAGATCCCATTCAGGAATAACTCCCTTTGTGCTAAGAATTCTTACAATATGCAATAATTTGCATAATAGATTTTGCACAAAGACAAGCGTTTTGTAAAGTTAAGGAGAAATTTTTGATTTCAAATTTTATTTTTCATTTTGTATTTGCCGTATTTGCAATTTGGGCAGCTGTTGCATGGTTTATCATTCAAAATAGAGCGACTCAATTAAGACAAGCCTTAATACCAATGTTAAGCTTAAAAAAAATCGAATTTCCAAAACATCGCAGCATATTTGTTCGAGCTATCAAATCACTGGAAGAAGAATTAAGCACTTTTTTACAATTAAAAGTCAAAATAAAATATTCTGTGGAACCAGAAAAATGTTATTCACCCTCTATATTTCGACCATTTTGTCTTTTATTTAGCAATAAATTCGAAGCGGAAGAAAAATGTATTAAGTTTAAAAATGAATACTATACTTTAAATGAATTTCTAAAAATTATGAAAGAACATTCTAAAATTAAATTTGTGTCATTCAACATCATAATTGAAGATAAAAATTATTGTTATTGGCAAGCGGAGATTATTCATGCTTAAAAAAGTCTACACTCTTTCAATTTTATTATACTCAACATGCTTATTTGCTAATCAAAACAAAGAGGCTTCCCAAGGTAACAAGGAAAATCCAAAAGAATTTGTAAATGTTTTTTGTGAAAAATATGACGGCCAAAAAGATTTTTATCAAAAAATTTCTCAAGATATTTTAATAAATGAAGATCGTCGTGCTTATTTTGCTAATGCTTTAACACAAAAAAAATTACCTGGATGCGAAAAAGCACTTACAGATTACGTAAAAAAAATATTAGAAGATAAAGAATATACTCCAAAACCTGGTGAGCAAGCTTTTTTATCCTTAGCCTTAATGGCTAAAATCCCAGAAGCGCGAGAAATCATTGAAAGAGAAATTGACAGAGGCTATTTGAGCAGTTGGATTGATGATCTTAAAACAAATAATTACAAAGGTTATATTGAGGCATTAAATAAATGGATAACGAGAGTTGCTAATGAAATTCGTAGAAAAGACAATACAAAATTACAGGATTCTTCTCTTTATGGAATTGCGCCGAGTGATGGTAAAGGCATTAAATACCCTGAAATGGTAAAAATATGGACACCCATTTTAATGAACCGTTACCTAACTGAAATGATAAATGAAAAGGATAAATTAACAGAAGAACAATTTGGCTATTTAAACATTATTTTTGCTGCAACAACAACTTCTTATCGCGAAACATTTATGGAACAAATTACACAAATTGTTGCAAATAATCCTCAAATATGGATATTAAGCTTTAGAAGAGAGCAACCTTGGGTACAGTTTAGACTTTTTCCCATTATGAAAAAAGTAGAAAGTGGTGAAATTAAGAGAGAAATAGTTTGGCTTTCAAAGTATCATCAAGATAACCGCATTCGCACATTGGCATTAAATACCTTAGAAGCTTTAGCAAAAGCACAAAACATTCCACAAGAAAAAAAGAAATAAATTTAAATTTATTTCTTTTTTTATATACTGACACCTGCTGCTACAAAATCTAACATACGAACAATACCAACCGCATTTCCCGCTTTATCTACAACAGGTAACAAATTAAATGGGGGCGACTTTTCACTCATAAGTCTAAGAACATCGGCAGCTAAAAGGCCTGGTTCAATGGTTGTTGGATTTTTATTCATAATATCTGATGCGGTCAATTCAAATACGCTTGCTCCATATTTTTCCATAGCAAATCGCAAATCTTTTTCCGCAATAAGTCCCAAAAACTTTTGTTCTTCAACAACCAAAACAGCGGCTTTAGAATACTTTGTAAAAGTTGAAACGACCGATTGAAAAGGAGCTCTTTTATTCACCAAAGGCAAATCGTTACCTTGAATCATAAGAGAATCTGCTTTTAAAAATATTCTTTTTCCAATAGCACCACCAGGATGATTTCGCGCATATTCTTCAATAGGGTATTCTCTTGATTCGACAGTGGCCGCAACGAGAAGCTGACACAAAGCAAGAGAGGTGATTGTGCTTGTTATCGGTGCCTGAGTTAAGGGACACATTTCTTCAAAAGGTGGTATTAATAAAAGATGATGCGCCGCATTTGCCAGAGGGGAATCGTCTTTTGAAGTGAGAACATATGTTGTTACGTTTCTTTCCTGTAAGCCCGGTAAAAGTTGCAATAATTCACTGCTTCTTCCGTTATTAGATATTAAAATAACCGTGTCATTTTTTCCTACAACACCTAAATCACCATGAAAGGCTTCTGTAGGATGAACAAACCGCGCCACAATGCCCACACTGACAAGCATAGAAACAGCAAGCTGTGCTACTTGCGCCGATTTGCCTACAGCAATAAAAAAAACTTGCTTTGTAGCATTATTTGATCGAGCACAAGCATTAAGTTCATTTAGTAAAGAATTAAAATTCTTTCGATAATTTTCATTATGACTTAAATTATCCTTATACCACAACAATGCTTGAGAAAAATGCTCTGCTCTTTTAACAGCATTTTCAAGAATAGAATCCAACATAAGTAAACAAACCTCACTTAAAAGAAATCAATGCTGCACAGCTGTACTTTCAGAAGGGGGCATTTGAGGAGGATTTTTATCTAATAAAATAAAATTGTTTTGATGCATTGCGAGCCAGAAATTAGGGTCGGGCATAACGCCTACTTCAAATTGAGTTTCAACAAAATAGTCGTTATCTTTCCTCATAGAATCTCGAACATTCAGGCAAAAACTCTGAACCTTTTCTTGATTTTCTTCAAGACCAATGACTCTTAAGAAAACAGTGCGCAACCAACCTGAATCCTGTGCCGCATTTGGAGGTAGAATGGCACCGAGAGCGGCCGCTTCTATATTTTCAAAGGAAGAAAGAATTTTTAAAGCATGCTCTTTTTGAATATCGTTAAAGGCGTCGGGAGGAAATGCAATTTGCATACCTTCATTTTGTCCCGATGCTGCGCCCGCTTGATCTGGTGAAACATTCAGCTGTACTGGACTACGTTGAGTTTGAGGAACAATACCCATTGCTAACTGTCGATATTCGACTTTATTTAGAACAATAAAAGGAGCACTACCCGGGTTTAATACAATGACTTCCGCAGGGCTGGGCTCAAGAAGTTTAAAAACATCTTGTCCACGAATGGAGACATATTGTCCTCCCTCAGCACGCCATCTGCGTGCGGCGGCAGCGCTGGTAAAAGCAGCGGCAAATTGAACTCCTTGAGAATTTGCTAATATAGCCACATTTACGCTAGGATTTGCTCCAGCATTTTTGCCTGCATCGGCATCCTCTTCGCCTGGAGCGGAATCGGAAAGTGCTAATAGTAAGTCAGAAAAGAGTAATTCCTGATAAACTTTGGCACGGGTTTCTGCGGTATCGTTACGAGCATTGTCAACCATTGCTGTTTCAAGATGCACAGCAGGTGTGGGTTCTGAGGGTTGTTGCGCGGCTTCACTTTGCGAAGAATCTTCCTGATTTTCTGAGGTACTTGTATTTGTGTTTTCAATCTTTTTTGACTGGTCTTTTTTTCCAAATAAATTTTTTAATACCATAGTTGCATCCTTTATAATTGCATCTCACAACGGTTAGTAAACATGCTACGCCACAGGCTATTTGGCAAGTTTTTAATATTACCTATAGCGTCTTTTTTTAGCCTGGCTCCACAGATCATTCCACTGGTCTAATGAAATTTTTTGCGCCGTTTCTTCATCAAGTGGAGCACCCTTTTCAAGCATAATTTTTTCCATCTCAAAAAATCTATTTATAAATTTTTCACAGGATGCACGTGCCATCAAATCAAAATCAAAATGTTCTGCATCTTTCCTTGTTTCCTTAATAAAGTTTACAAGGTTACATAATGAAAAAATAACATCACCAATTTCATCTTCAATTTTATGCGTATCAATTTCATTATTTTCTATTTCATGTTGCAATTCTTTTACTTCGGATAACACATCAGAAAAAACCTCAGGTAAAGTTCTCCAACTAAAACCAA
The DNA here is from genome assembly GCF_001907975.1 of Silvanigrella aquatica. Taxonomy (NCBI): domain Bacteria; kingdom Pseudomonadati; phylum Bdellovibrionota; class Oligoflexia; order Silvanigrellales; family Silvanigrellaceae; genus Silvanigrella; species Silvanigrella aquatica. Next base: position 1,075,759 of record NZ_CP017834.1, on the reverse strand, counting down.
TTTTTTTTGCTCGTTTAGATAATTCTGTTCCAAAATTTAAAGTAGGAAGCGCTCTCTTTTTTAATGCTTTTTTGAGAAGTGTTTGAAATTCATGTTGAGAATTTTCAGGTTTTTCATTTCGTTTGATTTTTTCCCATTGTATTTTCACATCATCTGCATTCTTAATATCATTATCAGAAATTTTAAAGACATGTGGATGTCGCGTGATCATTTTATGATTGATATTTTCAAAAACATCACTAATTTGAAATAATTTATCATCTAAAGCAACCTGAGAGTGCAAATAAACTTGCAACAATATATCACCAAGTTCTTCACAAAAATGACTTAATTTTTTTTGTGAAGGCTTATCACCTAAAGAATTTATAGCTTCAATTGTTTCATAAGCTTCTTCAATTAAGTAAGGTCGTAAGGATAAAAATGTTTGCTCTTTATCCCAAGGACAGCCGCTGGGAGATCTCAATTTTGCAATGGTATCAGCAAATTCAAGAGCAATTTTAGAGTGATGATATCTTTCTGAAAAATTTTTATTTTGAAATAAATTCTCATTATTTTTTTTAATCAGAATATCTTCCTTTTTATTTATTGTTTTACTTCCCTTTATTTCAATTAAAGAAGGTTCATAAAAATCTGGGACTTGAAATCCTGCCAATTCCAATATGGTAGCTGCCACATTAGCAAGTCCAGCAAGAGGAAGATTATCTTTTAATTGAATTTTATGCTCAAGAATTTCCTCATTATAAATGACAAAAGGAACAGGAGATAAAGTATGACTGGTTTTCAACTTTGGCAAACCATTTTTATCATAAACTACTTTTTTTGTTTTTTTATCAAGTTCAAACATTTCATCGGCATTACCATGATCAGCAACAACAATTAAAATGGTGTTTGTTTCTTTAGCTGCTTTCATAATACGACCTAAAGCTAAATCTACTGCGGCAACTGACAGAACTGTGGCAGCAAAATCACCGGAATGACCAACCATATCGCCATTTGCAAAATTAATCCGACCAATTTCAAATGAATTAGCATACATTTGTTTAATTGTTTCATCAGCAATCTCTGCTGATTTCATCCACGGACGTTCTTGAAAAGGAATTAAATCCGATGGAATTTCAACATATTTTTCAAATTCAGCATTAAATTTTCCACTACGATTGCCATTCCAAAAATAAGTCACATGTCCAAATTTTTGAGTTTCGCTGCAAGCAAATTGTTTTACAGAAGCCTTGCTTAATAATTCTGTCATGGTGCGATCGATGGCGGGTGGTGTTACTAAAAAGAGCTCGGGTAATTTTAAATCACCATCATATTGCATCATTCCTGCGTAAAAAATTTTAGGAAAACGCTTTCTTGGAAATGCCGTAAAATTTTGTTCCGTTAAAGCTCTCGATATTTCAATTGCTCTATCACCTCTAAAATTAAAAAATATAAAGCTATCCCCGTCTTCAACTGTACCAAGGGGTTTTCCATTTTCATGAATAACAATAGGAGGCAAGTCCTGATCGTAATAATTTTTTTCTTCTCTTAATTTTTCAACAGCTTCCAATAAGGAGGAAAAAACTCTTCCTTCGCCTAAAATATGGACTTGATATCCTCTTTCTACAATGCTCCAATCGCTTTCATAGCGATCCATTGTAACGAAGGTGCGCCCCCCACTTGATGCAATTTTACAATCAAAACTTGGACTATTTTCTTCTTTTAAAAAATTTTCAAGTTTTTCAATATAATTTATAGCTGTTAAAGGACCCACATCTCGTCCGTCGAGTAGCATGTGTAGACGGATTTTTTTCACTCCTTCTTTTTTTGCTCCTTTAATTAAAGCAAATAAATGATCAATATGGCTGTGAACATTTCCATCTGATAGGAGTCCACATAAATGTAAGGTCGCTGTTTTATTTTTAAGATCTTCTCTATTAACAACTTTTTGCCAGGCATCACCCTTAAAAAGATTTCCCGATTCAAGAGCCGCATTTACAAGTTTTGCTCCTTGCGCAAAAATACGACCCGCTCCGAGAGCATTATGACCGACTTCACTGTTGCCCATATCATCATCACTTGGTAAACCAACAGCTGTGCCATGAGCCTTGAGGGTACGAAAAAGAGAACAGGAAACCAAACGTTGTAAATTAGGAGTATACGCTGCATTTACAGCATTTCCTGTTAAAAAGGATTCAGAGGGAAGAATTCCTTTTTCATTGCTCATTTCAGAAGTAATATTAGCACCAGGATTGGTGTAACCCACTCCATCCATTACAATTGTTAATATTTTTCTGTTTCCCTTTGAAGGAGATACGCGATTTAATTGAAATGATTTTGTGTTGCCCATTGTAAATTTTGCTCCAAAGTTAGTCTCAATTCGTTTTAACGAAGCGCTTAAGCAATTTACCTATGCAACGGCATTTGGTCAAATTAAGAATTTAAACAGAGGTAAAACGTGCGTCAAAAAAAGACTAGATTATTAAAAATTTATTTATTATCGTTTCTCACTTTATTTATAAATTTATTAGTTCAAAATTCAACAGGGGCAGAGGAATTATTTTCTCCAACACAATCAGAAAATCATGAATTAAATAATAATATAAAAATTCAAGATGTTATTGAATTTAAAGTTTTAAAAATAGAGTTATTATCGAAATCTAAAATTTATATTCAATTGAATACAAAAAATAATTTTAAAATTTATGAAGACAAATTAAAATTTAGTTTTTTACCAGAAAACAGTCTTCCTTTTGTCATAAAATACCAAGCAGAAAAACCTTCTCAAAAATATTTAGACCCCTTTTATAAAACACAAAAAAATATTTTTAAAAATGGATCTGTTTTTATAGTAGAAATAAATCACAGCCCAAATCAAAATGATATACTTGAAATTAAAGTACAAGCTTGCTCACAATCCGTTTGCCTTGTTCCTTCTTCACTTTTCTTAAATATTATAGAAGGCAAAACATCACAGGCTGATAAAAATAAATCCGCGTTTAATACAAATTTAGAAAATCATGGCTCTTTTTTTCAAAATAAAGCTCAAAATATTCAAAATGAAATAAAGCTCATTGAAAATATGGAATCTAATTCCTCTGAAAAAATCACTCTTCTTAATGATAATATTGCTCTCAAAATCCAAAATGCCATTAAGCAGGGGAGTTGGATTCTATTTCCTGCACTGTTTCTCGCAGGACTCCTCATGAATTTAACACCATGTGTCTACCCTATGATCCCTATTACATTAAATGTCATGGCACAGTTTGGAGATAAAGGAAAAACAAAGAAAAAATTAAAATCCTTACCCTTCATATATGTGGGAGGAATGATATTAACATACTCACTTCTTGGTGTCTTTGCTGGTATGACAGGGAGCATTTTTGGTTCACATTTAGCTAATCCTATTGTCAACTGGTTCGTTGCTATTTTAATGTTTGTTTTAGGTTTATCAATGCTTGGATTATTTCAATTTACCGCAATTCAATCCCTAGCACATAAAATTCCTTTAGCTCAAAACTATCCTCGCGCTGCTGTGGCCACAATGGGAGCCGTAAGTGGATTTATTTCAGCTCCTTGCACAGGTCCCGTATTAAGTACCATTTTATTACTTATTGCCCAAAATAAAAATCCTCTTACAGGATTTACTTATATGTTTTTTTTCTCATTAGGTTTTGGTATTCCCTATATTGCCTTAGGTTATTTTAGTCAACGCATCAGCAAGTTGCCCAAATTTCCAAGAGCCGTTCATTTTGTTAAAATATTTTTTGCCGCACTGATGTTTGCACTGGCATTGTATTATGTGAGAACTCCCTTTCAAAAAATTCCTATTATCCAGGAAATTTATAGCAAACCACATTATTTCACATTAAGTATTGTTTTTATGTTGAGTATTACTTTTATAATTCTCACACCTAAAAAAGATCTTATTGGCAAATTATCAAGAATAGGCTTAACATTAAGCTGTACTTTTTTAGCATTATGGTTAACATTAGCGTCCACAAATAGTTTTTATAACCTAAGTAACAAAAGTATTATAGAAGAAAATATTTCAGACAAAAATTCAATTCATTGGACATATAATTTTGATGACGCTGTTAAAAAAGCTAAAAAAACGGGGAAACCTATTTTATTCGATATTTGGGCTGAGTGGTGCACCGCTTGTATGGAAATGAAGGAAACAACCTGGAAAGATCCTCAACTCATTCAATATATCAATGATCATTTTATTGCTGTCGAACTCAATTTCACAGATACATCAGATGAAATTCAAAAATTGATCGCGCGTTGGGAAATAAATGGACTGCCCGCCGTTGGAATATTGAATTCCCAATCTCAATTCGATCAAAAGCCAGATATTTTGTTTCAAGGTTTTGTTCCCGCTTCTAAAATTTTAAATACACCTTTTAATATTTATTCTAAAAACTGACCGAAGGAGCTTCGTATATGTCCCCATCGCTTTTTAACTGGTTTCAACTCACACTCGCCTTTTTTGGTGTTATTGGTTTATTCCTTCTTTTCATTGGGATTTTAGCCTTAATTACTTTGAGAAAGAAAAAATTAAATCAAGAAATAAAAATTAATGTTAAGAATTTAAATAAAATATATGAAGAAAGTAAAAATAAAATATTAAATGAAATATTATCAGAATCAGAATTAAAAGAAATTGAAAAAAAAGAAAAAATTGAAGCTAAAGAAAAAAAGAAATTAGAAAAAGCTGAAAGTAAAAAAGAAACTCCCAAGGAACAACCTAAAAGAGTTTTTGTGCTAGATTTTAACGGAGATATTGCCGCAAGCGCCGTCACCGTTTTTAGAGAACAGGTCACAGCACTTTTGCAGACAGCACGTACCTGCGATGAAATTGTTATTCGACTTGAAAGTCCCGGCGGTATGGTTCATTCGTATGGCTTAGCGTCATCGCAAATTGCGCGTATAAAAGACCACAAAATTCCGCTTACGATCTGTGTTGATAAAGTTGCAGCCAGTGGCGGCTACATGATGGCCTGTCTTGCAGATAAAATTATTGCTGCACCTTTTGCTATTATTGGTTCCATTGGGGTTATTGCTAGCTTGCCCAATTTAAATAAATTACTGAATAAAAATGATATTGAATATCTTGAAATCACAGCAGGGGAATATAAAAGAACACTCACACCACTAGGAGAAATTACGGAAAAGAAAAAAGCAAAATTCCAAGAACAAATTGAAGATGTCCATACTTTATTTAAAAATCATGTGCAAAAATATCGTAACACTGTAGATCTTGATGTGGTTGCTACCGGTGAATATTGGTATGGATTAAAGGCACTCGAACTTAAATTAGTAGATGAACTTAAAACAACGGACGATTACCTATTGGAATGTAGTAAGAATTATCAAGTTTATCAAATTTTTACTCCTAAAAAAGAATCCCTACGTGATAAGTTAACAGGAAGCGTGCAAGCTATTGTGAATTCAACCATTGAAAAAAGTATTGCTAAAAATGAACAAAATTACCCCCTCTTAATGTAGTAAAGGAAATTGTTTATGAGTTCTCAATCTTTAATGGAGTCAGAAACAGAAGAAAGTTCGTCTATTATTGAAAGCCAACAAAAAATAGGATTGCCTGTTATTGAAGAACTTGTGCAAAGATTGCAAAAACACCCTCCTTATTTTGCCTCCACAATTGCAAGGGGGAGCTCTGATCATGCAGCCTATTTTGCAAAATATGCTTTTGAAACACAACTTGGTGTTCCAACATCTTCTATTGCTCCTTCAGTCCATACTATTTATAAATCTAATATCAATTATAAAAATGGTTTTGTGTTCGCTATTTCTCAATCTGGTAAAAGCGATGATTTAATTGAATGTATGGCAACAGCCAGAAAAAAAGGTGCTGTCACTTTATCAATTGTAAATGAACTCAATTCGCCTTTAGAGAAAGAAAGTGAATATTTTATTCCTTTAAATGCAGGAAAGGAAAGTTCAGTTGCCGCAACTAAAAGTTTTATTGCTTCTCTTACTCGAGTTATTCAACTTGTTGCCTTTTGGAGGCAAAATCAGGATTTAAAAAATCATCTTGCCCAACTGCCTTGTTTATTATCTCAGAAAAATTCTGAGCAATATCATTCTGCACTTCAGCTTCTTCAACATGAAAAAAGTGTCTTAACCATTGGACGAGGTTTCACATTTCCTATTGCTCTAGAGTCTGCCTTAAAATTTAAAGAAACCTGTGGTCTACACGCTGAAGCTTTTAGTGGTGCCGAAATTTTACACGGTCCTTTTGAATTAGTACAAAAAAACTTCCCTCTCATCGTTTATTTACAGAAAGATGAAGCATTATCGGGAATTTTAAAATTAATTGATAAGTTCCAAGAAAAAGAAGCTAAAATTATTGCTATTGCGGCAGAAAATATAATTGAAGAAAATAAAAATCTTTTAAAAAATACCACTGTCATCCCGACAGCACCTTCTTTAGATTCTCTCTGTGACGTTGTCACCTTAATTCACCGTTTTTATCCCTTTGCCGCTCAACTTGCACATTTAAGAGAGAGAAACCCGGATTTGCCAAAAAATCTAAATAAAGTAACAAGTACAATTTAAAAAAACCTGTCATTCCAATTTTAAAAGGAGTGACAAGTTTTTAGTTACTAAAAGTCAATTATATTAAAGGACTGCAAGCGTTCCAACTAAGTAAACAAGACTCGCTGTATCTTGATTAGAAACACCATCATTATTAGTATATGCGGAATAATTTGCAGAAGTTGCTGCATAGTTTAATTCAATAGAAAAATTACCCTGCATGTAACCAAAGCCAAAATTATACATATCTGTTGTTAATGTTCTTGTAGAAGAGATATATTGACCCGTAGCATTTTGATAACCTAAAGCATATGTTAAAACATCACCATCAGCTAAAAAACCTGTCATAGAAAATAGCTTTGTATTACCAGTTAAACCGACACCTATAGTGGTTATAGTCTGTGAATTATCTGTTGTACTCGCTGTGTAACTCACAGTAGAGGAGTTTCCTAAAGTTCCTGTTGAGTCTTTGCTCGTAGTTACTCCCTGGTACCATAAACCTGCTCTAATGGCGCCTTCTTGATAATTATAACCTAATGATGCTTCTGTATTTGTCACATCAGTTACAGTATATAATTTTGCAGAAGTTACACTTTTTACAGCATTAGGCTGCGAGCCGTAAGCAACACGAACTTCAACATTTCCTTCGTCTACTTTTATGTCAGCACTTGCTACTGCTTGTATAGCACGAGATTGAGTTTTTGGTGCCGCTGCAAAAGAGTTATCTCCTGCTACAATTGAAGAATTTCCAAACCAACCAGCTCCTGTTGTCTGCGTTGCAACCGCTAAGTTATTATACATACCCACCTGGGCACCTAACTTACCAAAATCCAACTTCCCAGCATACTTTAAGCCTAAGCCATCGGAGCTTGTTGAACTTGAAACGTTATCAAGGTTCGTTGCTAAAATTTGTGTTAGAGCATCGGGTGCATAATACACAGAGCCCACTAAACGATCTCTACCCATAATTAAACTTACAGTTGCAGGATCTGATTTTATAATATCTAATCCAATACTTGCTTTACGAACTTGCATTAAATTTTGAGGACCATTTGATGAAGTAGTTGCAGGTGTAGAAGAAGTATCTGGCTCAGAAGCACTACCCGCTTGCACTTCAAGAGTTCCAAATACGTTTTTATAACGATAATTCATTCCAAAACGTGCCGTCGCTGTGATTAAATCGAGTTCATTAGCACGGTATGAATCCGTTAAAGAGTAACGGCTTTGTAATTTTAAACGTGGCGAGAAATTCGAAACATCAGTTGGCGCTTGAGCATGAGCACCAAATGGGAGAGCAATTAACGACAAAACAGACGCAGTCTTGAGCAGACGTTTCATATAGATCCTCCAATAAAGTAACAATAAAAAAAACTGTGTACAATATTAACTAACGAAACAGACTTTAAGCTTCAAAAAAATTACAACTACATCATATTTGAGGAAAAAGGAGAGTGCAAGGGAGACGTGAAAATAAATTAAAGATTTGTTGTACTTGCGCCAAAATCACGGTTTGCATGAGACGCAAAACCAGCTTCACGTGCTAGATTAATTTGGCGATTGACAACGTTTAATGTATACACAAGTAAAATTGCTTTAAAACTTTGCCAAGTTTGAACATCAAGCTGTATCAATAAATTATCATCAAAATACATTTCTGTATTGGTAAGAATTGTTTCAATGGCAGAAAAAACTTGTTCGAAAGAGCTTGCTGTAGCGAGATCGACGAGATCATCTTTTGTGCGGATCGAATTTGCAAGACGAATTGCATTTGTTCTTATAAGTTCAACTGAGTCACTATTTAATATCATAAAACGAAACCTCCATGTCAGACAATTTATATTGTAACCATGAGAATTAATCCGAGCAAGAAGAGTTTCATTTTTTTTTATAAAAAATTGTAAGCAAGTAAATTATTTTGACGTTTTAAAAATAAAGATCATGGTGACCCCAAACAGGAAACACGCCAGAAAAACGACAAAGACATAAATTGGTGTGCGCGAAGGAAGAATTCCATTAATATCAAAAGTTGGAAAATCTGCTGCGGAATCGCCTACGCGAACAAGTTGACGCGATAGCACACTAGAATCTCTTTGTGAAGTTACTGAATTGTCTAATGGATCTGCACCGACAAAGGAACGAAAACTTGAAGGTACATTTGAAATACGAGGGGGCCAAACATTTATTGACTGGCTAAAATTTGATAATAAACTTCTTAAAGCACCAAAATACTCGGGCATCATCACAATTGTCACTCCGGGCAAGAAGTGAATATCATCAGATTGCCATTGTACTGTACCAAAATGAGCTGGAAGAAAAAATTCAACGCTCAGTTGATTAACTCCTTCAATTAAGGGCATGTTTAAAAGTGGAGAACCGCCATTGGAATTTTTTTCAAAAATAAGATCAGGATTACCAAAAATTTGTAAATCAACAAATCCCTTTGGTAAGGGAAGTTGAACAAGCGCTCCCTTTGCGTGAAAGGTATTTGCAAACATTCCAATATAAGAGATATGTATCCCGCCCTGCATAGGAGCTAAAATATATTGATTGATTGAGGGCAACCAATATCCACTTTGCGGTAATATTGTTGGTGGAGGAATTTTTAAATCGGGAGGCGCTGTCACATTTTTTTGATTTACATTTGCATTTACATTATCTTGCGCTGCATGCAATTTAAAATTTATTAAAAAAATCGTGCTCAAGCATGTGACTAATACTACAATTAAGAAACCTAAACAGGATGACCCGTTTTCATTTTTTGAATCATTTGAGCATTTCTTTATTTGCTTAGGGAAACAAGCTAATCCAGAATTCTTTAAACGGTCACATAAAGTAACTAAAGCCTTTAACGCATCTTCTTCAGTCAATTTTTCGACATGTTCATTTGATGATTGACCATAAATAAGTTTTTGAAGTATTTCATCTCTAATATTAATAACGCTTCTTAAGTCATTTTCACTGCTAAATCCTACAATAGATTGCGTCATAAGCTTTTTACTATTTGAAGATAAGAGAGGTGAAAGCACAAAAAATAACAGGGGAATTGCCAAGATAAAACACAAAATCAATATTGTTATCATGATTTCATTCCCTTTTTCTGTTCCTCAATAAATTTTTTGATTTCGTTAAGTAAATTTTGATCATCTTGATTTTTCTTTTTTCTAGAATTTCTTAAGGCAAATACTATAAATAGTGGTCCCAATAAAAGCCCCAAAATAGGGATGCTCCAAATTACAAATCCTATAGAGGAATGAACATCGGGCTCTCTTAAAATCCAAGGTCCGTAAGCTTTTTTAAAGTAGCTTATAATTTCAGCCTTTGACTTTCCCTCAGACAATTGTTTTTCAATTTCAGTTCGCATAGCAACGCTTTGCAAAGTGCCACTTTCTAATACACTCATGCCAATACAAGTAGGACAACGCAATTCTTTGGCAACTTCCTCAAGTTGCGGATTTAACATTACGGGACGAACTTCCTTTTGAATACTATTCCCATTTTGTGATTGTCCCCATGCGGAACCCGATAATCCAAGTAAAGTTACAAACAAAGCAAAAATAATAATGCTTAATGAAGTTACCTTAGAAGCAAATTGTGGATTTTGAATAGAAGACGTGCGAATGGATTCCTGCAAAAATTCTTCTATGGTATTTTCAGTAGAAGAAACTTTTCCATTGTCATCAAAATCCAAACTCCTTCTTCTAATGCGGTGAGTGAGAGAAATAAAGGCGCCTAATACCATTATAACTAAACTCGTCCATACTAATTTTACAGTGGGATTCCAATTTAATTTTAAAGTGACACTTTGATTATTCACATCAAAAGAAGCGAGTACAATATATAAATCATGCCAAAAAGTGGAATGTATTCCTATTTCATTAAACCACTGTTCATTATTGGTAAATTTGCTCCGCATAGGGTTAACAAAAAAAGTTTCGCCACTTTGATTATCAACAGATTTTAATTTTCCAATAACATATTGAGCATTGTATTCTCTGGTAAATCCTAATCCTTGATTTGTAATCGTGTACCCATTAAATTGAGTTGATTCATTTAAATTCAAATGAGCTTCTGCAGAAATACCACGATAATTTCCTGCAAAACCGGCAATAGCAAATAAAAAACCAATATGAATTATAAATGCACCTAAATAAGGTCGATTATAAATTAAAAAGGCTTTTCCATTCCAACGCATGGAGCGTAATTTATAAACCAAATCCATTATCAAAACACCACAAGTCCATAAGACTATTAAAAATGTCAGAGAACTTACAGCATCAAAATTTTTTCGTTCCGCTAAAAAATAAGTTAACAGACCCGCCCATAATAAAGGAAACAACAAACAGGTGAGAGGATCTTCAATTTTACCATTTCTCCAGCGCATTAAATTTCCCACACCAAGCAATAACACCAATCCCCCTCCTATCCAGGGAGCAAAGGCATTAAAGAAAGGTTGTTGAATTGAAATTTTAATTCCACGAGTTGCTTCTACTACAAGCGGCAATATAGTTCCAATAAAGACAAGTGCGAGTAAAAATAAAATGAAAAAATTAGTAAATAAAAGTGCACTTTCTTTTGACACACGCCACTCGTTTGTTTTTGCGGCACCTTGAATAAGATGTCCTCGTGTAAAAACTAATCCGGAAGTTAATGCCAGTAAAAAGACAACCCAAATTAAATAGGACGGGCCAATTTCACTTTCCGCAAACGAGTGCACACTACTGATAATTCCCGATCTTGTAATAAAAGTCCCAAGAAAAGTAAGAGCAAAGGCAAGCATATTTAGAAAGAGGAGCAAGCGCGGCAAACGCCCTGTTTTGTCAGTGATAAGTAAAGTATGAATAGCAGCAGTAATCGCGAGCCAAGGCATAAGTGAACTGTTTTCAACAGGATCCCATCCCCAATAACCACCCCAACCCAACTCAACATAGGCCCATTTTCCACCTAAGAAAATAGCTATTGATAATACAGCCCAAGCAAGCAGTGACCATCTTCTGACCGTGGCCAACCATTCCGTAGTGAATCCACCCCTGATTAAAGCTGCGAAAGAATAGGCAAAGGGAACAATAAGTAAACAATATCCTGTGAATAACATAGGAGGATGTATTGCCATATAGGGGTTTTGCAATAACGCATTCATCCCTTCGCCGAATTTTCCTACAGGAAAAAAGCGTTCCAAGGGTGCTGAAAAAGTCACATTCAAAAACAGCATAAAGGTCAATGCGCAACCAAAGGCGACGCACAGTGCAGGATATAAAGAAAGGTTAGATTTTCTTACCGTAGCAAGAGCAAAGGCGACAATGGCACTCATAATCAATGTCCAAAGAAGGTGGCTTCCTTCAAGGGCACTCCAAAATGAGGTAAATAAATAAAGAGGGGGCATATCAACTGCAGAATGCTTGTAGACATATTTTACTGAAAAATCATGAAAAAATATTGCATTCCACATCACAAGTGATGACAATAAAACACAAACAAATACAGCAATCAGGGCGTTTCGCGCACTAGCCACTACGCCCGATAATGGTTTATTTAAGGAATAAATTCCCATCACTAAAGCATAAATTGAAAAGCAGAGCCCTAAGCAAAGGGAAAAAAAACCAACTTCAACCATATTTCACCATCTTACTTGAGGGGGTAAAGAACAAAATATGGCCTCGTGATTTCCACCGGACATCAAACCAAATTTTGTGCCTCTATCATAAACCAAATTAAATTCAGCATAGCGGCCGCGCCAATAAAGATGCTTTTCGTGAAGGGCATTGTCAAAAGGGGTATCAATACGTCGAGATAAAATTTCGGCATAAGCTCTTGCTGCATATTGTCCCACATCGAGGAGTAAGGACATATCTGATTCTTGTTCAATTTTTACAAAGTCGAAAAAGATACCACCAACACCACGAGACTCTTTTCTGTGTGGGATAAAGAAGTAATCATCAGCCCATTTTTTATATTTGTCGTAATTTGCAATATGAGGAGTTCTTTCACATACTTCTTTCATTGCACTATGAAAGAGTTCTGTATCCTCCGCATAAGGTACCATAGGTGTGAGATCGGCCCCGCCGCCAATCCAAGTTGTGACCTTGCCTTGATCAAATACCTTAATACACCTCACATTAAGGTGCATTATGGGGGCATAAGGATTTCTTGGATGTGAAATAAGCGATACACCTGCGGCCGCAAAAGGCTTATTGGCGTATTCTCCTTCAATAGCGGGATATTTTGGCCCCCAAACACAGCTATAATTTACAGCGGATTTTTCAAGATGGTTGGCACGTATCACAGTCATGACACCACCTCCATTTAAATTTCTATCTGGATTGTGTTCTTTGGCACGCCATGATTTTGCTGTACAAGCCTCCGCGCCTTCGGCAGTATGAAAAGCTAGTTTATTAATATTTCTTACATAAATCAAAAGCTGCAAAAATTCATTTGAAAAGGGGGTTTCGCAACCATTGTCTTTAGCTAATTCCCAAATAGGATCTTGAAATGAGGGATCGGCAAGAGCGCTCTTCGGCAAGCTCTGAATTGATATGATTGAGTTTTGATTTAGGAAATCCTGGGTTCTCATATTAAGGTCATTTTTCATAGAATAACTCCTTCTCTAAATCGGTAAGCTTAAGGCACCACTCCTCAGGAGAGATACACCTGTTAGGATCGATTTTGCAATCACCTCTATGAATAAAATGCAATGAAAATAAAAATTAAATTTTAGAATCTGCTAATGAAAGAGTGTCTCAATAAGATGATTAAATTTTATATTTTTTTCTTTTTGCGTCAATTGCATTACGACTGATTCCCAAAGCAAGATGAGCCTTTGCAATGCTATTGTGCCTTTTAATAGCATTAATTAAAATAGATTTTTCAATAGCATCCATAGTTTCACTTAAAGAACAATCATTTTGAAAAGCATTTTCCAATAAACTTTTTGCATGAGACTCATGCTCATTCATTGCGAATTTATTTTCAGATAAGCAATTTTTAATTTTTCTTGAAATTAAATTTTTTGGGTCATTACTTGGAATGACCAGATGACTAATATTTAAAACTTCTTCATGGAGTTGCGCATTAATTAACATCCTTTGTAAAACACGGAATAACTGACGAATATTCCCTTTCCAATTACAATATTTACATTTTTCACTGATTTCATAAATTAAATCTTCTGAGACATCAATTTTCTCACGTCTAAAAAAAATAGCCACAAAAAAAGGAATGTCATCAAGTCTTTCGCGAAGAGGATCTAACACTAGTTCCGCACCACTAATACGATATTTAAAGTCAGCAAGCATGCGACCTGCTTCCACTTCTTCATCAAGGTCGCGAGTCGTAGCTACGACCAATTGAAAATAAGAATGTATGCTTCGCAAATCACCTACTCTATTATAATTTCCATCATTTAAAACGCGAAGTAATTTTCTTTGTGTTGTTAAATCAAGCGTATGAACTTCATCTAAAAATAAAATCCCTCCATTTGCTGCGGCAACATAACCATTTGTTGTTTCATTTGCACCGGTAAAAGCACCTTTTTTATGTCCAAATAATAATGATGAAGTCAAATCATTATCAAGCAAAGGACAGTTTACTGTTATGAAAGGAATTACACCTTCTTGATCCACTCTTTTTTTATGTAATATTTTAGCAAATTCTTCTTTTCCTGTTCCTGTTTCACCAAAAAGAACCAATGGAATTTTTTTATTTTTTGCAACACCAGATAAAAATTTATCATGTTTTGCAGATACAATAACTCCACTATTAAAAATTTTAAAAGACTTATCATCAATGAATTTATTGATACTAAAATCAGTAGAGCTATTAATATTTTTAGAGTGTTTTTTTTGTAAAGCCATTTTAATATAAATTAATATTTCATCTGAATTATATATAGGCTTTCTTATAAAATGTGAGGCGCCTAATTCTAATGCCTTATCAAACACAGATTTGTCTAAATCATATGACATGGCTAAAATAATAAGTTGCGGTTGCGATTCCAATGCAAATTGAATTACTTCAAACCCTAATTTATTTGATTCTGCATTTTCATTTCCTAAATGAATATCCGTTAATAAAATGTCATATCCATTTAGAGATAGCATTTGTTTGGCATCATCTAACGTAGAGGCTCCAAAAGCCTGTAATCCGCATGATTGAGAAAGTATAATGAATTTTTCCAATTCATCTTTAGAATCTTCCACAATTAAAATACTGAGCTCTTCAAGAATCATTATTTTACACCATTCATTTTTTTTGTCTGTAAGACCTTTTTAAGAATTATTTGACTACTATAGTCTTGCTTATGAAGCACTACACTTACACCTAATGTCAATGCTTTTTCGATAAAATCTGTGCTTGAGTCAGTATAAAAGCAAAAACATTTAGAAAAATCAATCTCAATATCACAGCTTTTAAGATATACTATTTTTATATTATTTGGCCATTTTATATGTTTTATTTTATTTATATATAAATGATTTTCCACTAAAAAAAATATTTCATTTTTTAAATCAAAAATAGAATTATAATTACGCACTAATTTCGAACTCATACTATTTTGATTAAAATTTAAAATATTTGGAATATATAAATAAAAAACTGTTGCATTATTTCTTCTGAAGTATGAGACTTCACCCCCATGAATATCTGCTACATATTTCACATAACTAAGTCCTACTCCCGTTCCTTCTAATTTATTGCCTGTAATTCTCCATTCAAAAATAGTATTTTCAATCTCAGAAGAAACTCCATTTCCATCATCAATAACTTCTATATAAAGATCACTATTATTTTTTATTTGCCACTCTACTTTACAAAAAGAATGACAATAATAAATTGCATTACGAATTAAATTCTGAAGACACCTTTCAATTTTAAGATGATCACAATATATTTCTGGAATATTGAAATGTGGAGAAATAATAATTTTTACATTTCTAGTTTTTGCATAGCATTTTATTTCAGAAAATAGTCTTGACATATCGAACATTTTTTTTTCTTTATTTAAATATTTTTCCTTTTTAGGATCTCTAATACTTTCTATAAGAGAATTCATCTTTGCAAAAGCTAAATTTGCTTTCCTATTTACTATATTATTTTTAATATGGCGATTATTTAAAATCTCTTCAAAAACGGCAAGAGGACTTTTTAAATCATGAATAATTTGTGACACTATTTTACCATTTTCAACATCATTTTGATGTTTAATAAGATTATCTATCATATGAAGTCTTTCGACTTCAAATTTTTCAATTTTTCTTAATGAATGTAATAGAGTTACTCTAAGTCTTTTAATATGATTAAACTCAAAAACTTCTTTTACTTTAAAAATATTAGAGCTCAAATGACTCCTATTAAATTTCCGAATAAATAAAAAAATAGGAGCTACAGCAAAAATTGTTACCAATATATAAAGAAAAAAAAGCATAAATATGATTAATGTGTCTATATAAAAAGTATTTTTAATTAAAGAATCACTAAAACATTTAACAGCATGGTTATTGGATCCTAAAAAAATATAAAAGTCTTCATGATTAATTTTTATATTTTTAATGGCAAAAAAGAAGTTTGGATATAAAAACTGTAACCCAAGCTCATTGGAGCTAAAGATATCTCGTTCCGCTTTTTTGAAAAGAGATTCTCGAGAAGCAAAGTCATAAATATACGAGTATTTATCAATACCATCAAAGTTATAAATTAAATTTTTGTTTTTTATGCTATATACAAAAAAAACATAATTATCTTTTATTTGACTGAAGCCGTTTGCTATTTCTTTTAAATCTGCTTCCGAATTGATATCAGCTTTTTTAAAGAATAAAGGAACTATTTTTATCTGCTGCTGCAATGATACTTTCAATAAAAAATTTTGGCAATAATTTAAAAACAAATCTCGATTATAGCTTTTCAGAGCAAAAGCAAACACGCCTATCAAAATATGCAATACTAAAATCCAAAACAAGAGAGAGCGCAAATAAAATTTAATATTAAATATAAATCCATATATTTTAAGGCGATTTATCAACATTTTTAATTTTATTCGAAATTTAATAAACATTAAATAATACTATAACCCTCTAAAAATATGTATATACTTAAAAATTATTACATTTACTCGTTAGAAAAGTGCTCTATAACTTACCAATCACAATTCTATGTGGCATAAAAGTATATGGAGAAAATGAATGTATCAAGAAATATTATATTTTTATTTCAATACATTTAAGATGTTGATTTTTCTGAACTTTAATTTCAATATACTTTATGATTTTAAAAGATAAATCTACTTTATTACTTGAAAATAAAAAAAATTGAATATAGTATAAAATTTAATGCCCAATATGAGGCGTTTTTCATTGCTATATCAAAGGAAGAAATATAGCAGCTTTTTTTTATACTTATGCGGAGTTCTCATTGAATTACAAAATCATAAAAAAAAATTGAAAATTTTTTCACCCTTTTATTTTATTATTGCATTTTTTTTCAATATTCCTATTCTCCCAACGCACGCAGAGGGAAGCGTTGCCGCGTCTAGCCTCGACTCAGCTAAATCTTCACTTGATTCTGCCAATTCTGCTGCAAGTACAGCAAAGGAAACATCAAAAAATATTTCGGAATTCTCAGCCAAAGCAAAAAGCTTTGACGACGATTCCGGAGGTAAACAACCACCCGCTGTCCCTCCTAAAAATTTAGTTGCACAAAAACCAGGAAGTTTCTTAGAAAGATTTTTTGGAAAAATTTGCTCGGTTCAAATTAATATTGAAAAAAATGCAAATAGCAACTCTGCCATACTCTCAGAACTTGTCATCATCTATAAACCTGAACTCTATTCACAAATTTCTTTAATTCCTATTAAAGATTGGTTTACATTTAATGCAGATGCCATAAAAACATTACGCACTTCGAAAGATGTTCAAATTTATCGCTTTGAACTCACACCCGACTCAAATTATTCAAAATATCTCATCGATATCAATTCAAATGCCTCTGGAGCCTTTTTATTTAACAGACTCTCAAATAATGCTAATGCTTACCCTATCCAATTAAATCCCTATAAAAATTTGAAACTCAACTTTTTCTCTCTAGGATTTGATTACTTTCAAGAAATGGAGAAATAAATGGAATTTAATCCTTATCAAATTCCCCAAAATAACGACATATATGTTCAACAAAACCTTGTTACGGCTATTTCTCCAAAAAAAGAAAATGACAATTTTAATGTTCTAGTAGAACAAAGTTTTGGTTTTAAAAAAATTCTAAATAAAAACATATTGCCCATTACAACCGAAATTGGTCTCGATCTAAATCACTATTTTCAATCTTCATTATTTTGTAGTTCTTCTTTTCAGAATTTTTATATTGATAGTGAGAAATCTACATTAATAAATAATTTCTGGTATTGCGGCAATGCCTTTACAGTCATTCCTTATGCGGCGTCCATTTTTCATCCTAAAATTAAAATTTATGGTGGAGCAGGACAAGCTTATGGAACACAAATATTAGATAATTCTGAAACAAAATCAAACGTCGTGTTATATTTTTGGACTTTAAAACCCGTATTGTTTCTAGAAACAAATGTTTCTGAAAAATTCAAATTTTCATTAGGGGGAGGCTACCAATTTGTTTTTTCCGATAACTCTAAAAATCTTGCAACAAGTACATCAGGATTTGAAGCTTTAGCATCAATTTCATTTCATTTTAATTGATATTATAAGGACATAATATATGCAAAGTTTAAAAAATATCCCTGATCAAATCATGTGGCATGACGGCATGCTTTTATCACCTCAGCATTTTCAACAAGCATTTCGACGTTGTGAAAATATTGTGAGTTATCAAAATTTTGAAAATACAGTTTATCCATTTGGAATCAAAAATTTTAAATTTGAAGAAACTTCTTTCCTCAGCGGTATTTTAAAAATTGAAGAACTGGAATGCACTTTTCAAGATGGCTTGGAATATTACTATAATTATCAATCAGATAGCACACCTCTCCAAATAGATTTAAGCAGTTACAAAGAAACCTTAAGTAAAGATTCTTTGACCTTAACACTTTGTGTTCCTAAAAACTTAAATAAAAATAGTATTTTAAATTCTAATTTTTCAAGATATAAATCTTTAAATAACAACATTTATTCCTTCGATGAAAATACGGGTGAGGATGAAATATTTATTCCTCGGATTAAAGCAAATGTTACATTTTTATTTGAGCATGAAGTGACATCAAATTATATTGCACTTCCTTTAGCTAAAATTCATTATGAAAATAATTTTTTTAAATTAAAAACATTTCAACCTCCCTCTAAAAAAGTTTTAAAAAAATCTCACATTTGGAATATTTGTAACTCAGTATGTATGATTACACGATATAAAATACAGGATATTCTTGAAGATTTAAACAAATTTAATCATGATACACATCGCGCTATTTATAATAATAGACTCCTTGCTTTAAAGAGCATGAAGTCTAGTCTTCCTCGATTTGAAGCATGCCTTTACTCAGAACAACTTCATCCTTTCCATCTTTATTTGGAATTTTATAATTTATATTCTCAAATTATTTCAAACGATATTGAAGAAATGCCACCTACTCTTATTGAATATAATCATTTTAACCCTCTTGCTTGCTTTGAAAAAATTCACGAAAATTTAGTTGAATTTTTAGAAAGAGAAATTCCAACAAATTATAATATTACAAAATTAACAAAAATTGATAAAAAATTTCAGATATCATTTAATACTAATATTGCTACTTTTGAAAACAACTCATTTGTTTTACTCGGTTTTAAAAAGAGCTATTCTGTTACAAATGAAAACTTTATCAATTGGATTAAATCGGCAATTATCTGTGATGAAGAAAATCACTCTATAAATCTTGAAAGACGCTCGTTAGGATTATCACGCTCTATAGTAGAAAAATATGATACGCTCATTCCCCAACGAAATATTTTTTTAGTTTATGCGAAATTAGATAATAACCGAAGAGAAAATATTAAATTAGTTGTTTCAGCAAGCATTGATACAAATAGTCATTTTTTACCTGAAGAAATTATTTTATATTCTAGGAAATCAGCATGACTTCAAATAAGCATAATGATGGTTCGCATCATGAAAATATAATATTTATTACCGAGGAAATAATTAACTATTTTTTTGATATACGTAATAAATTAATTTTAAAAAACATTGAAAATAGCTCTGAGAATGAGCTTATTTATCAAATTGATGATGTAAAAAATCTCTCAAAAGATATTGAAGAACTTATTTCACGAAAAATGGATATCTTAAAAAAGTATAAAAAGTATTATGGTACAGAAATCATCAGACTTCTTCATTATGCCCTTGTTTCCTTAATAGACGAAATGCTCATAACGACTCAATGGCAAGGTCGCATGCATTGGACTTCTGATACTCTTGAAAATCGCATATTTGGATCACGATCCTCGGGCGATCTCTTTTTTGAAAATTGCAGTCAAATTTTACTTGAGCGTGATTATAAATACAGAGATCTCTCCCTAAGCTATTATTTCTGTCTTTGCTCCGGATTTAGAGGAAAATATCATTCTTATCATGATGTCGATAAAATTCAGCAAATTAAATCAGAACTGTATCAATTTTACTATGAAACAAATTTTGAATCCACACCTGAAATTTCAGGTTTAATTCCTAATAATTTAATAATTTCAAATCATAATGAATACGAAATGTATCATAAAAAAGTGATATACTCCCTTCTCTTTTCTAATTTCTTCCTATTTGCCTTCTTTTTAATGACTTCAATTATTATGTGGATTATAAATTCAAATATATTATCAAAAAATCTCATGTAAATGGTAAATCTAGGTAGGATTAATTATGCTTCTCATCTTTTCTTATATTCTTGTTTCAGCATTGATATTTATAACAGTTACATTTTTATTATTTAAATCAATAAATCCAGATATATCTAAATTTTTCAAAAATGAAATGTTAAAAATATTTACATTTGATATGCATTGGTTATTGAAAAATAAATCTCTATTAAGAAAAAAAAATCTATTCATAGTTATGGGTGCAAATTCAAATTCTTATTTTAACGAACTTAATAATATTCATAATCCTGAAAATGAATCACTTATTTATTTCGAGGATGCAAAAAAACCTTTTGAAATAACACATTTAAAGTCTACATACTTTTTATTCATAAATCATAATTTATTTGAACTCAATGAATCAACAGGAAGAATCAACTTAAATCGCATATTGAGAAATATAAATTCTATTTTAAAAATGAGAAGACATCATCATCTCGACGGAATAATCATTTTTCCAAATCAAATTGCTTTTGAAAAAAATATTTCAAACCTTAAAGATCTTTCTGAAGAAGCTAAAATATACTCAAAAGTTTTTAAACAAATATGTCTAAAATTAAAATCTAAAATCCCTTTATTCTTTATTGAAAATTCTCAATACAACGAAATTCCTCCATTTCAGTCTGTTTCTAGTATTGATTCTGATAATGAAGTACCTTTTTTTGGATTTTCACATCATACCTTAAAAAACACCGATGATCTGAACAAAGAAATTAAAAATGCAATCGATGATTGTATTTATTCTTTTGAACAACAATGCCAGTATTACCTCCAGCAATTCAATGATAAAGCCCAAATTCAAGTTCAAGTATTACGTTTCTTTTATAATTTAAAATCAGGATTAGTTTTATTTTCAAAAAACTATATTGATTACTTTTATAAAAGCTTTCAATTTAAAGATAAAAACTTAACAAATCTACATTATATTTTGAATATATCTTCATTTCACGAAAACCTGAATCAATCTGATAAAAATTCATATTTATTAAATACATTTAACCACATATCGACAGTACTTATAAATGGATCTGAAATTTCAAATGAATTTATTCGAAATAAAAATCGCAAAAGATTGATATTAAGTATTTTTACAATCTTAAATTTGATATTTGTTACATATGCTATTTTTAGTTCACAAAAAATTCTTAGACAAAAAAGAGACATATTTCTTAAAAGCTTTTCGGAACTCAATTTATATATAAGCAATTATAAACAAGTTACAAATAACTTAACTCATTCGAGCATTCTTCAAAGCAAAATTTGTAGTCTTATAAATAATTCAAATACTCTTCAATCAACATCTTTTTATTCAACATTACTTTTTCCTACATGGTACACACATCTTGATTTAGAATTGACTGATAAATATAATTCAAGCCTAGCAAATTTTACATCGACTATACTCATTCAACATTTGAATGAAAAAATTTCAAAAAATCTTGACCTGCAATATTTGGCAGGAAATGACGCATTGGAATCGCCAGATCTTATAAAAAAAATAAATAAATTTGTAGATGAAAATAATAGCATAAATCAAATTTATGGTTTAATAAATGATCCGAATCCTGTAAAAAATACAGAAGCTTTTCCGCTCATGACTCATTTGCTTTATGGAGTTGATTGTGGAAAATCATTAGTTCAAAAAAATATTTTTTCAACTTTAAATATGAAAAATATACGAGGACAATTTAATTTTAGTTTCGCAGATTTTAAAACAAAATCAAATGAAGTGTTAAAACAAATAATCCAAATTTATATTCAAAGTAACACAAAAAATAATGAAATTCTTATTGCTATAAACAACTTAGTTTCTAATTTGAATTCTATAACAAAATTAGATAACTCAGACTTACAAAATCAGGATATCGCTTTATCAAAAAAAATCCTTATGGATATCAATTCTCTTCAGGATAGTTTATTAAAAAGTCAAGATAATTTAAAAAATATGCACCAATTTTATGGAACAGAATTTAAGAAGCTGCTGACTGAAATTGAAAAAAATGCCTCATTTGGTATAGACACATCAAATTCTATTTCAACAATGGCCAATGAGCAATTTGAACAGTTCAAATTGCAACTAAGTACCACTTCCTCTTTTGGTACAACATTTCCTTTATTGATAAATAATGCAGGTACTTTTAATCTAAATCCTGCCTTACAGCAAATAGCTTTAGCGCTGACAAAAATGTCATCTGTCTTTGAAGACAATGCTGTTAATTTACCTCATCTTACAAATAACAAACCATTTTCATCTGATTTACATTCCATTGATGAAAATCTTCCAGAAAATGCTTTATGGGATATTGACTCACTCCAAAGTAATTTGCAAAGTAGTATTTCTTTTACAGGTGCCGTTAATTCTGTTAATCAATTACAAATTCCTGAAATTTTATCAATATATTTTAATAGACTTGCAAATTCATTAAGTTCCATTTTTTGGAAAAAAAACTTACCGAATTCACTAAAAATATTTAACATTAATAACCAAAGTTTAGAACTAGCAAACTTACAAATAGACCCTTCTATTCAGAATATACAAATGTCTACCCCTATATTAAAATCAATTTCTGATCAACTATTACAGTTTAAACAAAATGAAATAAACTCAAGTTTATCATCAATTGTCAATCAGCAAATTGATCGACAAATTAAAAAATATTCCGACTCACTCAATTCAAGTTTATTTTTCACCGCAATAGATTCCGATTTTTTATGGTGGAATGGTGAAGTTTCGCCAGCATTTCATGCTTTTGGAGTGAATTCTGAAGAAAACTTGAAATTGTACATTAACAACCAAAAAATAGCATTAGAACAATTTTTTAATAAAAATATCCAGCCCTTACTACAAGCAAGAAATTTATATTTTAAAAATCCAACAAATTATAGTTCTGACAGAGCATTATCAAATTTATTAGTTGTAAATGATGCTTTATCTGCAACCCCAAAAACAAATTCTTTTGCTTTATTATCAAACTTTATCACAATGAGTATGTTCCCTTTACGAAGCGAATCTTGTCAAAAATTTATTTCACAACCCCCTGCATTAAGTCACAACGATTTTTTTGCCATAAAATTAAACTCTATTTATTCTCCCCTAGAAAATCGCTGTCAAAGCCTTTTAATCAAGCAGGCATTTGCAAATTATGATAAATTTGCTTTTCAATTTAATTCCTCTTTAGCAGGTAAATATCCTTTTCAATCAAAAGATTATGCCACAGGAAGCGCTTCCCTCGATGATATGAATGAAATTTTTAATCAATTTTCTCAGTTGCAAAAACAAGATATTGCCATTCTCAAAAAATTCAGCGCACTATACCGAGGCCGAAGTGATGTGCAAAATTTTGTAGATAATATGACAAAACTTCAAAATTTTTTTAACCCTCAAAATGATAAAGAGGGGAACCCTATACCTACAAAATGGAATGTTGAGTTTTATTTCAGAACCAATACAGACAAGGAAATCTTAGGTAATCAGCTCATCAATTGGTCATTGCAAACAGGTTCGGAAGTCATCGGATCTGTACAAGGAAATAATTTAAAAGGGAAATTTATTTGGAGTTATTCTGATCCTATACAATTTTCTGTTTCATTAGCGCAAGGTTCTAAATATACTTTAGAAAAAATTTCTGATGATAAAAATATCTTTATTTCAAATAATACGGTATATTTTGGTATTAAGAATCGCTGGTCATTGCTGAAGTTTATCGATGACTATGCTGATTGCGGCAACAGTAAATTTTGTTTACGCAATAACTTAAAATTTGAATTGCCAATTAATAATGAAAAAAGTATTACTTTTTATGTTTCATTATATTTAAAAAATTCAAAGGGAATCCGTGTCAATGTTCCAAGTTTTCCAACATCAGCACCTTATATTGAAAAAAAGAATATCAAACAAATCACAACCGACAATTATGAGTAGTTTTTGTTTGGTTGAATAGGAGTTTTTTGTTTTATGAGTGAAGTGGTTAATAGTTTGCCAGATAAATCTGTTATTGATGCCATAATTACTGACGTTACTTCAAAAAGCGAGTTAAGTAAATATGAAAAAGAGAATGATTACCGGATTATTCAAGCATTTGAAATTAATAACGATAGCATTTCTAAACTCTACGAAACTAAACTTATTATTAGACTTGATAATAAAATATTAAACAAAGATAATATGTCCAATTTCCTAGGTGAATTTTTACATTTTAAAATTATTAATTATGCAACAAACGAAATAACTGAAAAATATTTCTCCGGTATTATTTCTGCTATTAAAATGACGTACTACAAAGCTCTACCAGAGTTTGCATTAACCCTTCAACCTTGCCTCTGGAAACTCACTCAATCAAATGGTTACAGAACCTGGCTGGCAACCAATGCCAAAAAAATTATAGAAGACATTTTAAAAATTCATTTTAAAAATGAAAAGTATGAACAATTTGAAATGCTATGCAGCAGAAAGCTAGGAGAAAGAACAAATACAATTCAATATGGAGAATCCGATTTTGATTTTCTTTGTAGATTGATGAGTGAAGAAGGCCTTAATTATATCATTGAACACAATGAAAAGGGACAAAAATTAATTATTAAAGATAAAATAGAAGACCACTTCAAATCAACATACAAAAACCCTTTAATAAAATTTGAATCGCCAACTCATCATATACTTTGTTCTCTAGATCATACTAAAGTTGCCCAAGTAAATTCTTGCAAAATTACAGCATCTTTTTTTGATCCGAGAGCTCCAAATATTTCTCCAAAAAATCCTGTACCTAAAAAGACTCCATCGCCTTTCCAATGGGAAGAGCATCCTCTTTTGCAAAAATATTTAGAACCCATCGATCCCATTTCTGACTGGGTGACAGATCACATTCAGTATAGAAAAAATACTTTAGAAAATTCAATTCAATATACGGAAATTTCTCAATTTGTCCGCGTTGGTGAAACTGTAAAATTTAAAAATTCGGAAAATGACAATATTGAAAAACTACCTGGGCATTATATTGCAAATGTCACTCATTTTTATTCAAGATTAAACTTCGATAAAAATAAGTTCTTTAATAAAATAGAGCAAAATATTTTTGAAAATAAGACAAATTATTCTGCCAAAATTACGACTTACCCTACAGATGAATTTTACTTAGAAAATTTTGAAATAAATCACCCAAAACTTCCGAACATCACAAATGCTTTGATATATACAGACGAAGAAAATAAGGATAATAAATTAAAAATTAAAAAAGATGCTTCAGGTGTTTCTATTGGCATTCGTTTTTTTTGGATGAATAAAACATCTGAATTCAAAAATAGTGATTTTATTTGGGCTCGTTTATCACAATTTTGGGCAAGTAATTTAAGTGGTGCATTATTTATTCCACACCCAGGAGATGAAGTCATAGTTGGTTTTTTAGATAATGATCCAGATTCTCCCATTATTCTAAATTCACTTTATAACTTCGTTAGTAAAGTCCCCGAGAAATTAGATGAAAAAACATGCGGTATTATTATTAACGAAGATTTAGAAGAATGTCTGAAAATTGGGACTAAGCTTCAAGAACAACCTTCGAATATTATATTTAAACACGAATCTTTTGAAACAAATATAACAGATATGAAAATGTCATTATATCGTGATAATGATAAAAATATTTATTTTTTACACTCAAATTTAAATAAAACTGAAGCAACTGAAAAGTTTGATATCGTTTCTGAAACCTCAAACATAAAAGCAACTAAAACTATTGCAGTAGAGGCCGATAAAGAGATAAATATGAAGACAACGACAGCAAACATTAATAAAATTAAAATTACCTAATTTTAATCTTTCCAATAGTCATCAAGAGAATTATTGGAAAAGGAATTATAATCTGAATTATTATCTTCTTCATATAATTTATTTTCATTTTCTGATTCCATATTATCATGAGAATTATCATTTAAACTATATGCATTAATTACTTCTGCCGTATTTTCTCCCAAAATTTGTTCCTCTTGGTTTCTCAATGGAATTTCTTCTTGAGCTGTGTTGTCGAAGGAAAAAATTTCAGGATTGACTCCAAATAACTCAGCAAGCTGTTTAATTTGAGAATTCTTTAGACTTCTTTTATCATACAAAACTTCATCTACTAAACTTTTTGGTCCTAGTATAGAAAATAAGTCTTGAAAATTCATATTTTTTTGCTGGATTAATTCTCTTAATATCATTCCATTTGTCAAAGAAAATTTAGAGTATTTTTCTAGCACTTCAAAATTATCGAACATAAATTTTTCCTAAATTAAATAATATCTTTAAAAAAAAGATCAATATTGTTCCTTGTTATCATCATAGGAAAGCCCAAGTAATGTAAATATTTCTTGCGGTTTTGATGTTGTTGTAAATAGTTCCATGAGCACTCCATAAAGAGATTTTTTACGCCACTCTAAACCTCTTCTAATTAAAAAAGGAGAGGGGGAATGAGGGTCATGCTTTAAAAGATACTGATTGGCCGCCGCAATAAGTTTGTACGCCTCTTCACAAGATGAAAATTCTCCTGAAGAATAATTGCTATTTCTTAAGATTGAAGACGCATCACTCCTATTTTCAAAACTCTGATTATAAATTTGCTGAAAATCTTCTGCTTCAGATGATATTTCAGTTTGTTGCATAACAAAACTATTTTTTTCCTCTTTGTCATAAATAGGTTTTAAAAATGCAAGAATATTTTCACAAACCTCAATCGCATCGGAAAAAGATAGATTATCCTCTTCATCTCCTGCTAATTGATACAAATACTCCTCTTCAAGACGACTTAATGAAGCTTTTATAAATTCTAATGATAAATATAAAGAACAAATATTTTCACTATTTTCAATTGCAGTATAAAAAATTTTTTTTGCATCAGCTCCTTCACTCATACCGACTTTCAATTTGCTTTCATACCAAAACCAGGAAAGCTTTTCTGAAGAATAGGATGAAATAAGTTGGGTTTGATTTATTAATATAGGCAAATGAGTTTGTAGCCAACGAAAAGGGACTGCGCGAAGATCGGTGTTCTCAATATTAAAAACGGGAAATGCCGCATCCCAATATTCTTTACAAAAATCTATTAGAAAGGAAAGGGCTTTTGCAAGACCTGGCAATCCTTCTAGTTGCAATTGAGTTTCAGTATAATATGCGCATACCTGAAAATCTTTTGAATAATTAATTAAAATATCTTCACATAAATCAGCAATATTTTGCCAGCTGGGCAATTCTTTATTTTTTTTACTCCAAATGCCCTCTTCTTCTTGAGAAGCAAAAATTTGCGTACGCATGTCTTTTAATTTTAGCATAATGTCATGACGTTTTAAATTTTCTCCATAAGGATTCTCCTCTGAAATAGGTGACATTAAATTTTCTAAATTGGTTAAACTAAAACTAATATTTTGGTTTTCATTGGCCATAAATTCTTCCTGACTTAAGAAATTGCAAAATAATTTCTATAATTTTTCAAATTTGGGATTGAAGTGACTGATATTAATTTATTTTTTTCAATAATAAAGTTAAAAATGTATGATATATTTTTAACTTTGTTTTGAGAAGAAAATAACAAAGTCCTATTTTTATAAAAAATGACGTTTAAAAAAAATTTTAAACGTTCTATTTCATAATCATGAATTTCAATTTTAACAGAAACCCTATTCAAAAAAGAATAAAACATACTGCCAATTAAAAAACTTTTTTTATCAGTATAGGATGAATAAATATAGTTTTTTCCTAAAGAAAATGAATTATAGTTTTTTATTTTTTTAGGGATATTTTCTGTAATTTGTATTTTTTCTTTAAAAAATTTTCCGAATAACAAGACAACATCTCTTTTACATTTCAATGAAATTTCTTTTGTAGACTCGCAATTTAAAAAATCGGTGTAACTGTATATATTTTTATTTAATTGTATAGTTGAGTTTAAATAAATTAATTCCGTAATAAAAACTTTTAAAAAACTCAATATAACTTTTTTTTGCTCCGTTGTATGCAGTGAAAAATTTTCCATAATAAAATCCGGAATAAAAATTTTAAGCGGAAAAGATTCCTTTAAAACAACATTTTGATTATTTTTAAGGAAATAACAAGAGGTTGACGAAAATAATATTTTTTCATCAAAATATATATTACTAAATGAAAAATATTCTCTAACGCATTTCAATATTATATCTTTTTCCGTATATGGAATTTTTGATAAAATCATTTCAATACTTTTCATACCAAAACCGCTTCAAAGGAAATTAAAAAATTAAAATCTCTAATATAGTTAAAATATTCATTTAAAAAATTTAAATAGAAATGAATTCCACGTGGGAATCCATCCTTTTGTAAAAATTGTATTTTATAAACAATACTAGGAATATGAAAGGTTTGCTTATTTCTCATCTGCTGCCTTATAGTCTCTTCCGCAATAAACCCAATGGATTGCTCCAAAATTTGTATAAATAAATTTTTTACAGAACTTATTCCTGGAGCTAAAATATCTAATGTTTTTATAAAATATACAGTATTGATAATTTGCGCAGATAAAATTTCTTGATTTATTTTAAATAATAGCTTTAAAACCTCAATATTATTTGTATGATTTAAAGAACAAGGATAATATTTTGGCCAAAATAAAGAACAGGATTGAGCAATAGGCAATGAGTAAGAATGACATTGAAACTCACTATAAGGTTTGATATTTTCAGCGGCTCTGGTATTTGTGCATAATCCTGAAGGATAAAGATACTCTGGCCAATGTGCTTTTTCTTCTGTGGCTTTAAATTTACTGAGAAGCCTTAAGTGATAAGAACCGCTTTCAAGAGTGGAATTATTAAAACTTCTTTTAGATGCCCAAACAATATTGTTAAATAAGTTCTGTTTGCTATATTGAGAAATGCGACTGTTTTGATAAAAAGGGTTTAGGGAAATATGTTCCCCTGTTTGAGCATCATAAGTCATAACAGAATTTAGTTTTATAACTTGCAATTCTTCATTAGTATTCCCTTCAGTTCTTAATAAATATTCCTGTTTTTCTGGCAAATACTTTACAGATTGCATTTTATGCTCAAATAAATTAACTGCAGGAACACAATTTGTCTGAAGGAAAGAACTTCCTAAATTTGAAATAAATTCTATATTTTCGCTCAAAGGAATAATTATTTTAAATTTGTTTTTAAAGGAGATGTTATTAGTTACTTTCAATTCCAGAAAAAAATATTTTTGATAATAATTTAAATAGTCAAATAAAGGATATAATGTATTTTTATTATGATCTTGAGCTTCTAAATAATAAAGGGGCTTTAAATTTTCTTTAGGAATGTGCCATAATTCAGAATCGCTATCAATTTGCAACAACATGGGTTTATGACTAGAAAATAACGCATCATATATAGAAATTACAGAATAAAAATCAGAGTCAATATATAGAGAAAGGTTTAATGGGTTTTGATTGCTCACATTATAATGAATACTTGTTTCAAAAGAAATAGCCAAAGCTTTTTTATTTTTTCCTATATTTTCTTTATTTAAAGAAGAATCAATAAATTGAGATTGTGTAATATGAATAGGAGAAATTTGACTTTCTTGACAAGAAGTAAACTGACACCTGACACCATTCTGATTTTTTGCAGAAAATAAAGTAGATTTAGGAACAATAAATTTTAATTTATCTTTTGTAAAATAACTTTTTTCTGGAGTAACTTTTAGAACAGTTAAAGCGGGGAGTGGTGAAACAAGCTCTGGAAACAAATGATCGATAAAATTAAGAGCATAATCGTTTTGTGCTAAAATAGATTTATGCTCTACTTGTGCAAACATATAAGCAAAAGATTCAATAAGTCGTTCTGTTTCTGGATCGTTGCTTTTACGATAAGATAAGTCTAAGTAAGGAGCCAAATCTGGGTTTTGCTGTGAAAATATTCTTCCATTAGTTCTTAAATTATCTAACGAATTTAAGTATAATTTTAAAAAATTTTGATTACTATAATTGCTAGTCATATACAATAAACTCCCAGAAAGCAATTTTAAGAACTAGATTTACAACAACATCATTACTACAATAAACAGCTTTGAGAGCAAGTTTGGCCTCTTTTTTTAAATGATCATATTGTGAAAATTCAACCTCAATATGTGAAAGTCTATGCTCAAATATTTCAATTGATTTCTCAACTGTTTGACACAATATTTTTCTATCTTCCTCTGAAGCCATAGAAAGATGCGTGAAACTTGGCAAACCAAAATGTAAAGTTGATAATTTTTGTTGATTTAAAAAACTTGTTAATGAAAGAGAGCTACGTGTATTTAAAATATTTAAAACATTTCGTGTAATTGAAAAAAAAATAAGTTTTTCTTGATTTGAAGGAAGATAGAATATTTTATTTAAATTTTCCATAATATCCAGACTATAATAAAAGAAACCTAATTTTTAATAAAAAGGCTTCTTTTATTCAATTTATTTTACACCTGCAACAGCTTTATTATTCCATGTTGTCAATGGAGCTTTTAATTTCAATTTAGTGAGTAAGCAAACATGAATAGGCTCTTGTGCTACTGAACTTGAATTTTCTTTAGAGACAAACATAGTTTGAGTAAAACCAGGAGTTTGTTTAGCTGATACTTCAAGCATCGTTGGTGTACGAAATGAAAGATGAAAAACTCCAGAATTAAATTTTACAGACATTTTTACAAAATATAAAACAAGCTCCCTATTTTTAACGATAGATACTTTGTCTTTATTGTCATAGTTATAATTAAGAGACATTAATTTAACAGTAGGAACCAATTTTGTTTTTCCATCTAATTTTTTAAGCGCCTCATATACCTCAGCATTTAAGGTGCTATCAACTACTGTAAAATTTATACTTTCTGCTTCTAATTCATAAGCGCCTGCTCTATATGAACTTTCTTCTGCGGTGGGAAAAATTTCACCCTCAATACGAAAACCGTCTTGAGAAAACTCATCTGCAAAACCACCTTTTGTATCTGCAATATGAACTATAGAATAATTTGAATTTGACATTTTAAACTCCTAATATATGAAAAACTCATTTAATTACTGAGGCAGTTCCGTAACTAGCCTTAAAGAAACTGTGAGTTCATTTAAATAAAAATGGGGACGTAAATACATTACCGCTCTATAAGCTCCCACCTTTCCAGGAATGGAAGTTACATCAACACGTGCTTCCCTTAATGGATAACAACTTTTAGAATAAGTGCTTGCCGTATCATCCAAAATAACGTAACGGGAAATCCATCTATTTAAATATTCATTAATATCTCCCTGCGTTGCAAAAGAACCGATTTTATCTCGCATAATTACTTTTAAATAATGAGCAAATCGCGAGACTGCCATAACATAAGGTAACTGAATTGATAATTGCGCATTGGCATTAGCCAAGTCATTATCATATTCTGTTAATTTATGAACTGTTTTTGAACCAAAAAACGTTGCTGTATCTGTACCTTTTTTATAAACAAGAGATAAAAAACCAAGGTCATCTAATTCTTTTTCACGCCTATCAGTTATCATAGTTTCGACTGGCATTTTAAACGTATTGTTACCTTCGTTATCGATAAAAGTATGAATTGGCAATGTCTGAACTGTGCCTCCATTTTCTGAACCACGTATACAAGAAAACCAACCAAATTCTCGGTAGGAATCCACCATACGTTCCGCTAGAGAAAACGCGGGATTGCCCCATAAATATTTTTCATGCTCTGTTCCGGTTAAATCTTCTTCAAAATGAAATTCTTTTACGGGAATTCCATTTTTTCCACCATAGGGTTCACGCATAATAACGCGGGGAAGAGTCAGGGTGACGTATTTAGAATCCTCTTGGGACCTAAAATTAGCCCAAGAACCATATTCTGCTGTATTAAATAAGCGACCTAAATGCTTTGGTTTATCTAAATCTTCAAAGGAATTTATATTGAATATTTCATGACTTGCTGCGGCAATAAAGGGAGCATGAGCTGCTGCCGCTACGTGCGAAATGGCCTTCATACATTCTACATCTTCGATACTTTTGCCGAAAGAATAGTCACCCACGAGAAGACCATAGGGAGCGCCACCGAAGGTGCCATATTCTTGCTCGTATACAAGCTTAAATAAGCCGGTTTCATCAAACTCAGGTGCTGAGTCTGAATCACTTAAAATATCTTCCTTAGTGACATCGAGAATGCGGATTTTTAATTGATCATCGGGTTCAGAAAATTTCACTAAATTATTCAAACCACGCCATGAAGCCTCCAATTTTTGAAATTCCGCATTGTGAATAATTTCATTTATTTGCTCAGTTAAAATAGCATCGATGTCAGCGACACGTTCACTAATCATATGTGAAATGGTCTTTTTATATGCCATTTTTTCCGAAAGCACTTCATCAGCAAAAACGGTAAGCATATCTTTAGCATTGTTCTTTTGTTCTTCATTTTTATTTAATTCCGACTTTGCTAAGGCCTGCTCAAGAACGGGTTTTGTGAGATCTTCTAAATTAAAATAGGTTTCTGTTTGAGTCATAAATTCTGTTTTGTTGCTCATTTTATTCATCCTTCCCAAAAGTTATTTTGTTATTCTGCTTCTGGAGCTTTTTCTTCATTTTGATTTGCTGTTGCAATTTGCTTTAAAGCCTCAGGAGTTTTGAGAAATTGAATTAATGTTTCCTCTAGTTTTTCATTACACTCTACACTGGTTTGTAGCTCAATAAGTTTTTTTCTGGTTTCTATAAGTTGCCTTAAGGAATCGACTTTATTTGCTATTTTACCTGGATTAAATTCATCAAAAGATTGAAAATTCAACTCAATTTGAGAAAAAGAGCCATCATTTTTAATTTTGTTTGGCACTTTTATTTTTAATTTAGGTGCCACAGATTGAACAACAGAGTTAAAGTTTTCTTTGTTTATTTCAAGAAATTTTTCATTCTTAATTTTTTTGGTTTTCTGATGCAAATGTCCTGAAAAATTCGCCATAACACCAATAACAAATGGCAATTCTTGTTCTTTTACTCCTCCATTTGCTTCCAAATCATAAGTAATTTGTACTCGCGGTGGTTTGTATATGGAGAGCTTTTGTTGAGTCCCTTTTGACATAATAAAATTCCTTTCTTGTGAACTAAAGTTAGGCCTTATTGAAAAGCAAAGGCTAACCCAACCTGATGAATAGCAGTAAGCAATTTCTAGGCCAAATATCACCATCACATCTATATTCACTTTTAATAAAAAATAATTTTATTAAAGTTCTAATAACTTTGAATTTAATTATATATTTTATTTAATGAATTTTTATTTCAAATTTAGAGCATTTAACTTAATATAATATTAAACTAAATAATATTTAATTTTAAATCATTTCGAGCTATTAGCAGATTGCTAATCAGAAGCTTAATTCCTAACCAATTTATTTCATCTTTTTAAAGGTGAAATTTTATTTAAAAAAAAGAATGGTTTAAAATTGCAATTTTTTTTTTCCTGCCTTAATGGTTCGGGTTTAGCAACTGACGAATAGCCTCAGTGGTTTTTTGCGGATCATGCTTGGCCAGATAAAGTATTTGCTCTTTTGGTGAGAGTTTGTCGAAGGGCACATCCTCTTTCAGCTGTACACGGCGTGCACCCGCACCAGAACGCTCAAGCTCATAATCCACCAAAGCCAATTGTTCTTTTGACCTTTTTTCAGGATCATAGGTAAGCCATCTGAAATAAGGACGCACCAAAGCATAATAAATAAATATCATGGCAGCTATGGCAACAACGCCAAGAATAGCTGTCTGAATAAGCGTAGTTTGACGTGCAGAAAGCGACGCTTTTTCAGCTAAAGCAAACTCATCAAGCTCAAATTGCGTCGACTCAACCGTTATGGCATCGCGGCCTTCCTGATATCCTATGGCATTTTTCACTAATTTTGTGACCATAGCCATTTCTTCAGGAGTTCTCGGTACGTATTTGCCATCATTCATTTTTCCATCTACTAAAATGGATGCGCTTAATTTTGTAATCGTTCCAATGGGTTCAACAATTTTACTTAAAGTCTTTTTCACTTCAAAGTTTAAATTTTCGGTGCTTGATTTTGTACTATTTGTTAAACCACCAGCAATACCAATATCTTCTCTTTCACCAGGAAGATTGCTTTTCGCACCCGGAACACCTGTGGGATTTAATCCGTTACCTTGTGAAGATTGCTCGTTACGTTGTGACGCGATAACGGCGGTGCGTTCGGGGTCAACATCGGAAATGGTTGTTTCAACTTTTTTAAAATCAATAATAGCGTCGACTTTTGAAACGACTTTATCATGCCCTACAGCGCGTGCTAAAATATCACGAATTTTTTGTTCAAGCTCTCGTTCTACTTTTCTTTGAAATTCTCTTTGCGCAGATGTTACTTTATCAATACCACCATCCTGTTCGTCAGGTTGCGTTAACATATTTCCATCTTGATCAATGATCGTAACAGACTTAGCATCAAGCCCTTCCACAGCACGTGCTGTTAAATGAATAATGCCTTGAATTTGTCTTTGACTTAATGTTTTTCCTGATTTTAATTTTAAATAAATACTTGCTGTAGGTGACTTTTTATCTTCTGCAAAAATTGCGTTATCTGGAATAACAATATGGACACGACTATTTGCAATAGGCTCTAATTTTCCAATCGTTCGCGATATCTCACCTTGCAAAGCTCGTAATTTATTTACCCTCTGCTCAAAATCCGACATTCCAAATGATCTGTCATCAAATTTTTCCCAGCCTACCCCGATTCCTGTATTTGGCAAACCTTCTTCTGCCAAAGACATTTTTATTTCCATTATTTTTTCTTCTGGAAATGAAATGGTATCACCTTCCATTTTATAATCTTTAAATCCTGATTTTTTTAAATGAGCTAACATTGCAGATTTATCTTCTGCAGAAAGATTTGTATAAGCTGCTTCATATCTAAGAGCTGGTTTCCAAAAAATAAACATACCTAAAACAAAAAATATAGTAAATAATCCAATTCCGATTGCAATTTTACGTCCCTTGGTAAGCCCCGCATAAAAAGCTTTACTTTGTAAGTATAATTGCGATGAAAATTGTTTTATTCTTTCCAACATTAAAAATAGCCTTTGTTATCTTAAATTTAAGCTTATAGCTGCATTCTCATGACTTCTTGATACGCTTCAATAATCTTATTTCTCATTTGCACCATCATATCGAAACCTAATTCCGCTTTTGTTACTGCAAGCATGGTTTCATGAATGTTACTTTGTCTTCCTGATGCCAAATCCATACTAGCTTTTTCTGCTTCTCTTGCGCCAATATTTACTTCTTTAATACCTTTTTCCATGAGATCTTGAAATTCCGTTTTTGCATTTGCATTGGGAGGAGTTCCTCCCCCACTCATCGTGGGTACAGAATTTGTTAAATCTCTTTGCATTTTTAAATATTGGAGATCAGTTGCAGAAATTATTTTTGCCATACTGTTACCTTAAATTGTCTAAATTACTTGCCAATTCCAATTGCGGTAATTGCCATAGATTTTGTTGCATTTATTGCCTGAGTATTACTTTCAAAAGAACGATTACTTGTAATCATATTAACCATTTCTTCCATGACAGAAATATTAGGCATGGCAACATAACCCTTTTCGTTAGCATCGGGGTGATTGGGATTATAAACCAATCGAGGCGCTCTTCTATCTTCAGTGATGCCATCTACTTTCACTTCTTTCAAATTAGGATCAAAAGCCAATCGCATTAAGTTATCAAAACTTAAACCCGAATTTCTTGCCGTAAAAAGAACGTCTTTTCTTTTATAAGGACCACCTTCTTCGGTACGAGAGGTATTTGCATTTGCTAAATTTGAAGAAATAACGTTCATACGAATTCGTTCCGCTGACAAACCCGAAGCACTTATTCTTAATCCTTCTAAAAAGCTCATACTCATTCCTTTCTTGTGAAGAAATTAAAATGAATTATCTGCCCCCATTGATCGCATAACGTAACATTCCTAATTTACGATTTAATGTTTCAATAGTTGCTTTATATATCACTTGATTTCCTGCAACTTCAGTCATTTCTTGATCAATATCAACTGTATTCCCATCATTACCAATACTCTCAGTTGGTTTGACATATAAATCGGGTTTTAAGACCCCATCAGCGCCCATACCAGGTGCTTTTATATGCTTAGAGTCACTGACTTTCATAATAAGATCTTTATCTGAGCCAATAGCAGCTTGAAGTTGCTTTTCAAAATCAAAACCTAAAGCACGGTAACCCGGAGTCAATGAGTTTGTGATATTTGCCACATTGACTGTTTGTCTTTTTAAACGCTGGTTCAAGCTTTCTTCAAGAACCGCATCGGGTTTACCAAATATTTGGTTCCCAATTACTGTACTCATATGTTTTTTCCTTCAACCTCATACCCACATTCAACAAGTTCATTTAATTTATAACGTAAGGCACGTAATGAAATTCCCAATGCTTTTGCTGTATGTGTTCTGTTCCCATTCATTCTTCTAAGAGTTTGCAAAATAAGTCTTTGCTCTAATTCCATTAAAGTAACTTGTGGCAAAGGATCGCCCATAGCAACTTCTGTTCTGCTATTAGCACGCATTAAATGAAGCTCTTCTACACCAATGTAATCGCGCGTTGATAAGAGCACAGATCGTTGAATGACATTTCTTAATTCGCGTGTGTTACCTGGCCAAGTATAAGTTCTCAATGCTTGTTTTGCCGTTGGTGAAAGCTGTACATTTTTTGAGAATTGAATATTAAATTCACGTAGAAATATTTCAGAATAAAAATCAATATCAACTAAACGCTGACGTAATGATGGAATTTCTAAATGTATTACATGCAATTTAAAGAAAAGATCATTCCGAAAACGTTGTGCATTCACTTCATCTTGAATATTTTTATGACTACAAGCTATGATGCGAGCATCGGCTGCAGTGCCTCTGCGAATAGCCCCTTTATTGATATCTTGTTCCTTTAATATTCTTAATAATTTTAATTGCATTGCTGCATCTAGTTCTGTTACTTCGTCAAGCATAAGTGAACAGGTTTCAATGGGACGATTTCCCGGTGATTGATTATACTCATGAGAATTTCTTGAAGCCGTAAATAATTCCATTTCAAAAAAATTTGCAGGAATATTTGAGCTATTTGCGACGACAAAACGCCCCCGTTCACGACCACCAGCTATGTGAATTGCTTTAGCAAATGTTTCCTTACCAGTTCCACTTTCACCTGTAATTAAAATGGGTACTTTAGTGGGCGCAATAGTTCTTGCTACTTCAAGTAGTTTATAAACTTTTTCATCTCTAGTTGGATAATGGCGCAGCATTTCTTCTTCAGAAATTCGATTGTCTGATTCAGAAGGAACGGTATTTGCATGAACGCTACGCCCTTCTAAAGCATTGTTACCTTGCTGTGTGCCATAGTTTGCAGAATCTATGTCGAACAATCCCATAGGACGCACATCACTCATAAAATTACCTCCCCTAACGAAACAAAAGCCTGTTTACTTACTAAGCCTGTCAAGTCTTTCACTTGCCAAGGATGAAAAACGCTTGTCGTTTGTGTCATTTGCGGCTAATAACCAAGCAGTTTTTGCTTTGTCAAAAAGTCCGGCTCGCGCATATACAACTCCTGCTTTATATGCGGCTTCAGCGCGATGTGTCCCTTGTGCTAAGTTTGCCACTGCAAGGAACATATCTCCTGAATTTGCAAATCTGCCCGAATCTCGTAAATCTTCTGCATACTGCATGATTGACGTTTCAACTGTCTGAGTTTCATCAAGTGATTTCGCAGGATAGGAGAGGATTTTCCCATACAGGGGTTCTGCCTCAGGGGAACCGCGCAATCGTTGAGACCATTCAGCCAGAGTTGGCAAATCGCGTTCGACATAACGTCCAAGTTTCATTTCATCTAAAAGTAAACGTAACGCTATTTTGTTACGGTAAGGGGCAACAGAGAGCTCTCTCAAAGAACTGATAGATCTATCTGTAAGTCCCTCTGTTTTTCTCTTGCTATCTAACTCTATCCTGCGCAATAAACTTTCGGCTTCAGATGGTTTATTGCTTTGATAAAGTAATCGAGCTGCAAGAGCTGCTGCTTCATTTTTCTTTTTTTGATCCTGTGATGCTTGCCAAAAAGCGCTATAGAGTTGAGCTGCTTTTAGGTTTTCACCGACTGCTTCAAATGCTTCCGCTCTTGTAAATAGAGCATTTCCATCAGCAAAGGTGAATTGTATTAAAGAAGGTCTTGCCTTTTTTTCGAAGGCAATCCAATCTTCCCATTGTTTCGTTTGTGCTGTTTTTTTCAAAAGATCTTTAGCTCTTTGAAAAATAATTTGCTCTAATGCAGCACCACGATTGTCATTTGGAGCTAATTTCTTAAATTGCTGAACCGCGGCATCAGCAACATTTATATTTTCTTTTTCAATGAAGGCTCTGATCCGATCATATGCACAATTTTTCATCAAATCAAATGGAACACTGCTATCTGCGACACATATGTCGAGATTTTGCTGGTATGTTTTTGCCGCATCAGGATTTTCATCTATGACGCCATTCAACACACGAAGTGTTGCAGCAATTTTAACAATAGATTGCGCTTTTTCAGATAAAGCCATTTCAGAATAAATTTGTGCATTCTGAAATCCTGTTTTACCAAACCCCTTGGTTTTTGAGTTGCCCAGTTCATCCATATCAACCAAACGAATTTTTGCTAATTCGGAGTAACTGCTTCCAGGATAATTTAAAAGTAATGACCTAAAATAATCATTTGCCAAGCTAAAATTTTTAGTTAAATATGCTGATTCTCCTGCATACCATATGTACTTTGGATTCGATTTAAATGCCCTTTCTGAAAGAGCTATAAGTCTTCTAAAAATGGTTAGAGCTTGATCTTCGTGACCACTTTTATAAAACTCTTCCGCAAGTTTTTCGCCAATTTGAACTTCATCTTTTCCACCAAAAGCATTGCCCATTTGTATTTTTAATTGATCTGCCCGCCCTTCAGGCATGGGAATCGCTTTTTCCAGTCGGCCATATATTTCAGGTATTCCATATTTTTTAGAACTAGATTCCTTTTGATTTAAATTTTCAGTAGGATTTTCACTATTTCGATTTTTTTGGGACTTTTCATTTAAAACTGTTTCTTTAGGAAAAGATTCTTTTTTATTTAATTCCTTATCATTTTTTCCTGATATTACTTGAGTAATTACATTTGATTCTTTTACATTATTAGATATAGAATTTGTTTTCGTAAGCGAATCTGCCATATTTGCTGTTGATAAAGGATCATCTTGATATTCTTTACTCATTCCTTCAATATAATCAGGTTGCCAATTCCAATCTGCTTCTAAATTTTTTTCTTCGGGTTCTGTTTTCCAAAAATCAACTATTATTCTCCAAGGTTTATTTTGAGTTGCAACAACCCAACCGATTGGAAAATTTTTAAGCTGAATATCTAAAATAACTTCTGATTTGTCTTCATGAAGTATAACTCTTTTTACAAAACGTGTATCATAATATGAAGATGCATTAAATTCTTTAGCTCTTGCCGGTATAACCCTAATTTGTAATGTGCGTGTTACTTTGTTAAAACGTGTTGCATACCTTCTTGGTTCGTTTAATTCAAATACCATACGATAACTATCCTCTCCCGCAACAAATGAAGAAGATTTTTTTTCTTTATTTATTTTAGTTACTTGTGCATAAGAAGATTCAGAGTCAACCAATCCATTGACTACGCATATGAATAACAGGAATGAATATGTGAAGAAATTTTTCTTCAACAATTTTTTCTCCCAAAGTATTTGGAGGAAATTAATGCCATTTCTTGTAGCTTACAGGAAGGTTGTTTACTTATAGCAGTCTGAAATTTGTCAGAAAGTGAAATTTTGACGTGTCAAATTGTTTTGTAGTGTAATTATTAGAGATTTTTTTTTGAAAAAAATTCCGCATGTCAGAATTTTAGTTATTCACTTTGTTCTTGAGTTCGTGCAATTATTTGCGCAAGATGATTTGTCCTGACAGTAAGAACGTTAACAAACTCCTTAAATTTTGTAGGATTATTTTCAATTTCATCGGGATCAAAATTAATTTCTGGCCATCTGATTTGCACTGTTTTATAAGGCACAACTTCAAGTTCTTCTTTTGGTAGCTCAAAATTTCCTAGTATAATTAACATAAGCGCTTTATTCCAATTCATGGACGTGATTCGTGCAATAGGAAAAATTTGCGGGGTAATTTCATACTCAGATAGGAAGTTCGTAAAATTTAATATGTTATTTGATTTAATTGGCTGAGTTGCAACAACTGAAAGATCGACAATATCTTTCACATTTTGATAAAGAATAGAAGCGGCAAGACTGGCAAGCATTCCTCCCACATCATCTAAAAAAACAAGTCTATATTTTCGCTTTTGAATTTTTCTCCGCGCCATTCCATTTTCAGCAATATCAATTTGTTCGGCCCAGTTGCAACATAAATCTGCAATTTTTTCCAATTTAGAACTCATACTAATAATGCGCAAAGCATTATCTATGTTACTTTTTGTTCCTTTTTTTAAAATATTTTTTGCAATGTGATTGAGCTCTCTTTGTTTAAAATCGACTTTGTCATCTAATATATGAATCTCTTGAATTAAAGTTAAATCACCTTCAAACATGGCTCCATACGAACGTTCAAATAAATCTTTTGAATAATTTAGCATTTCAAGGAATATTTCTTTTTGTTCTGGAATATCACCATTCACAAGTTGCCTTGCTAAACTTTCTACAGCGTCTCCAATGCGCTCAATATGATGGGCAATTTTTGCGCAAGCATAAGCAAGTCGCAATTCATACCCCAATGGTTGCTGAGTCGCTAAAATTTGTAGTATTAAGGTGTCAATTGCTCTTTCTAAATTATCAATTTCAGAATCAAGTACTACGATTTTTATCAAACGATCTTGATTGGGATGTTCAAAATGTTGAATGAGAGTTAACAACCCCGTGTTGACCGCATCACACATTGTCCTTAATAAAGATTTTACATTGCTTAACTGCACTTCTAAGCTAGAAATTCGGGACATGGTACACATTACCTCACGCAATTTGCATAATTTATCACACACTGCTAGGGATACTTTGTCAGTGCTAAGACCGAATGAGTCCTCAGTCTATTAGGGAGTGCAAATATGCAGGTGGAGAATACAGCGAATCAAATCATCAAGCAAAAATTTCAATCCGTAATTGAAGATCGTGACGCGTCTTTTGCACGACTTGCTTCTCTTGCCGTTGAACCTGTGTATCATCCCAAAACAGGTCGCCCCCTTAAACCACAGTGGCTAAAAGTAGGATTAACAGGTGGAGATGTCCTTTACAGCATTAAAAAAGATTTAAGAGAAAAAAAATTATTTACCGTTTGTGAAGAAGCAAAATGCCCTAATATTTCAGGATGCTGGAACACAGGCACGGCTACCTTTATGATCATGGGTGATACCTGTACCAGAGGCTGCCGCTTTTGCCATATTAAAACAGGAAATCCGGAAGGGCTACTCGATCACGAAGAGCCCTCTAAAGTAGCGGAAAGCATTCAGACTATGAACTTGAGCTATGCCGTCATCACAATGGTCGATCGCGATGATCTTCCCGATGGCGGCGCTGCCCATATTGCTAGAACAATTATTGAAATTAACAAACAAAATCCAAAAACTAGGGTAGAAATTTTAGCTGGCGATTTTCGCGGACAAGAAGAAAGCATTCACAAAATCATTCATGCCGGGCGCGGCCTCGATGTCTTTGCTCACAATATAGAAACCGTGCGACGCTTAAGCCCCCGCGTGCGTGACGCACGTGCAAAATATGATCAAAGTTTAACTGTTCTCAAAAAAGCTTTACAACTTGGTCCCAAGAGTATGCTTACGAAAAGCGCTATTATGCTAGGACTTGGTGAGGAGTTTAGCGAAGTTGAAGAATCACTCCACGATTTAAGAAGCGCGGGCGTTGATATCGTAACAATAGGGCAATATCTCCAACCCACTCCAAAACATTTAACCGTAAAACGCTTTGTACATCCCGATGAATTTGAGTTTTGGAAAGATGTGGCAAAAAAAATGGGCTTTAAAGCCGTTGCATCGGGTCCTTTAGTGAGAAGTTCTTATAAAGCTTCGGAATTATTTCCTGAGGTGAAGTAAAACGAACACACGCCACTTGAAAATTACTTGACTGAATTAACACGCGTTTTCAATAGATTTAAGTGTCAACTTTTTTAATTTTATTAGACCTAAAATGCAGATAACTCTATTTGACATTAAATAAAAATCAATGCAGATAATTAAAAGTGGGGCCTTTCTCTTGACGATGCAAAAAGTATAAGTGAGAATTTCAAAATTAATTTAAATAATAACTTTCATCAAGAAAACAATTCAAAATATCGACTCGATATTGAAGGCTTACGCGGAATTGCTGTTCTTTCTGTTGTCGGATTTCACGCCTTTCCCAGTTTAATCAGGGGAGGTTTCATCGGTGTTGACATTTTTTTTGTCATTTCAGGATTTTTAATTTCTACTATTCTTTTTGAAGGATTAGAAAAAAATAAATTCAGTTTTTTAGATTTCTACTCGCGACGAATAAAAAGGATTTTTCCCGCATTATTAATTGTTTTATTCTTTTGTTATGTCTTTGGTTGGCAAGTATTATTCAGTGATGAATATAAGCAACTTGGCAAACATATTTTAGGTGGAACAAGTTTTAGTTCAAACTTTTTGCTTTGGAATGAGAGCGGTTATTTTGATAATAGCTCTGATACAAAACCTCTTTTACATTTATGGTCACTTGCAATTGAAGAACAATTTTATTTAATTTGGCCACTATTACTTTGGCTTGCCCATAAATTAAAAATTCATTTTTTATTAATCATAATTATTATTTTTATACTTTCTTTTTCATATAATATTTTTGAAATTAATAATGACCCTGTTGGTACGTTTTATTCTCCCTTGACACGTATTTGGGAGCTCTTAATAGGAGCTTTACTTGCATGGGCAAAATTAAAAAATAAAACTCAAAATATCCAATCCTTCATTGGATTTGCATTTATAATAATTGGTTTCATTGTCATTAATGAAAAAAATTTCCCCGGATGGTGGGCACTGTTGCCAACAATAGGAACTGCATTTCTTATTTCTGCAGGAGATAAAGCTTGGATAAATCGATATGCGCTCTCTAATGAAATATTAAGGTGGTTTGGAACTAT
This sequence comes from Silvanigrella aquatica, assembly GCF_001907975.1. Lineage (NCBI taxonomy): Bacteria > Pseudomonadati > Bdellovibrionota > Oligoflexia > Silvanigrellales > Silvanigrellaceae > Silvanigrella > Silvanigrella aquatica. The sequence continues at coordinate 1,032,186 of NZ_CP017834.1, read as the reverse complement.
CAGTTACCCTTTATATTTATGGCATTGGCCTTTATTGTCGTTTCTTTATATTGCGCAAAGCGGTGCTCCCTCTCCAATTTTACGAATCATCGCCGTATTCATGTCGATATTTCTGTCTTGGCTTACTTATAAATATATTGAAATTCCTATACGATTTGGGAATAAAGAGCGTTTAAAACCTATTATATTATCAACATTAATGCTTCTTATAGGTATTATTGGACTCAATACTTTTATAAGAGACGGCCTGCAATCTAGATCTATTGTAAAATATTCACAAGACTCTGGAGAAGAAGGTAATGATGAGAAAAAATCAATAAATCAATGTGGCATATCAAATGAAACAGAAAAAAAAGTATTTGCTCATTGTTTATCTGACTCCAGAGAAACTCCTAAATATGCTTTGTTAGGCGATAGCAAAGCTGCTGCACTTTATGGTGGATTGGTGCGAACTTCTTTAGAGAAGGGAAGATGGTTATTTATTGGAGGAAGCGCTAAATCAATTACTGCGCCCGTGCCTATTTTAACCGACAATGAAATTTATAAAAAGTATCAAATTCCTTCACAAATTGCATTAAGAGCAATTTCTGAAAATAAAAATATTAAAGATGTAGTTTTGGTTATTGCAGTAAGAGCTATATTTCAATTAGATGCTTATTCAGTAGATAATTCTCCAAATAATAATTATGATACAGCATACGATGGCTTAAATAAAGCAATTGATATTTTGCTACATTCTGGAAAAAATATTGTTATATTAATAGACAACCCAACTTTAGCAGATCCTAAAAACTGTATTAAAAGAATTACAAAATTTCATATTATGAATAATTATATTACAAATAAATCGAATCCAGACTGTGAAATATCCATTAAAAATCATCTTTCTTTATCCCAAAAATACTTAAGTTTAATACATAATATTAATCTTAAGAATCCTGATAAAATCAAAATATTTGATACCCTAAAATATATGTGTGATTTTAAAAATGGAATATGTTCTTCACATAAAAATGGACGTCTTATGTATAGTTATGGAGATCATATTTCAGATTATGCCGCAGGATTAATTGGTGCTGATTTGAATAAATTTTTAATGACGACACCTCCCTCATAGAATGAAAACACTGAAGCGTAAAAATATGCCTGTATTATCAGAAAAAAGTTATGGTTCCCATGCCCTTCTTTACAAGATTAATTTTATTTATTAAATAGGCATTAATAGTATTTTTATGAAATCTTATTTCATATGTAGCATTCTGCCATAAAGGTATAATTATGAATTTTAAAATTATTAAATCCATTGGAATATTGAATATGATTTTTTTTCCTTTAACTACTCAAAGTTCAGATAAAAAAAACATAATAACGAATTCAGAACCTAAAATTACGGCTTCAACAAAATCAGAATCTTCAAATTCTAAAAATCCTGAATTGAAGAATGGAAAAAAGGGTAAAAAAGGATCTCCTGGCCAGAATGGGGGAAATGGAGGCAATGGAGAAAATGGGGGAGACGGGGGGGACGGTGGAAATGGAGGCGGCAGTTGGCATGAAAAAGGAGGCAACGGCGGCCATGGGGGAAATGGGGGTTAATAAAATAGGAGACAATGTCATTTTTAAACTCAAGACATACTTTATTTAATTTATAAGTGTCACTATTTTTCTTTAAAAAAAGAATTACTATCATCATATATTTTTGTAATCTTCTTGTAATCTTCTTGTAATTATTTCATTAATTTAAGAAAAATATTTTTTTCAGAAGTTAGTTATTTGACATAGAAATATATTTATATTATTTATTTTCATTCAATGAATTTAAATATTAGAATATCTTAACCTTAAAAAAGGAAAAGATGTCAATGAAAAAATTTTTAATAGCGATTTTATTTCATTTTTATTTAACTTTAAATATTTATCCAACGGAAACTATAAAAGGGGGATGTGAATCAAATTATCCACCTTATAACTTTTATGATAATGATAATCTCATAGGAATTGACTCAGAAATAATTAATTTGGTATTTAAAAAAATGGGAGTAAATTTTGCTATTGAAACCTACCCATGGCAAAGAGTTCTTTTTTTACTTCAAAATGAAAAACTAGATTTCGCCTGGCAATTTGTAGAAACTCCTGAAAGAAAAAAAGAATTTAATTTAGCTGGACCCATAAGGATAGGTGAAACTGTTTTTTTTGTATCAGCTGACTCTAAAATTAAATCTTGGAAAAATTTATCCGAATTTAATAACTTAGTAATTGGAACCGTTAGAGGTTACAAATACTCCACTGAATTTGATAACAATAAAAATTTTAAAAGAGAAATTTCTAACGATAATCAAAATTTATCATTAAAAACTATAGGAAAAAGAGTAGACATCTCGGTTGGTGATAAAAATTCTATACTTTATATTTTAAAGAAAACAAATAATTTAAATAAAATCATATTTTTAAAAAAACCGCTCAGTCTTGAGCCTAGATATGTCGCTTTTTCAAAGAAAAACGTTCAATTATCTAAAAATTTCCAGACAACATTAAATCAAATTATTAATAAAAAAGAATATAATAATATTATAAATAAGTATATAAAATAAAAATTAAAAACAAGCATCAATTTCATAAATCAAATTCAATTTTTCAATGTCACTTAAAAACGACCCTTCAATAGAATACTTTGCAATTTGTCGCATTTCATCTAGTGTGAACCCTAAATGATGCATACATTGATTGTAATTTTCTAAAATATACCCCCCAAAATAAGCGGGATCATCTGAGTTTATAGTAACTCGCACTCCCATATCGAAAAGTTCTTTTATATGATGAGATTTCATATTCTCATAAACTTTTAATTTTACATTTGATAAAGGGCAGACAGTTAAAGGAATTTTACTTTCAATGAGTTTAGAAATTAAATTTTTATCTTCCACACAGCGCACACCGTGATCAATGCGTTTTACTCCCAATAAATTTAAGGCTTCCCAAATATATTCGGCAGGCCCCTCCTCACCAGCGTGCGCCACACTTAAAAACCCAAGTTCTTGGCATTTTTGAAAAAGATTTTTAAATTTAGAAGGAGGATTCCCTTGCTCAGAAGAATCTAAACCGACTGCTTTTATATAATTTTTATACGGTAAGGATTGCTCTAAAGTATGCAAAGCATCTTCTTCAGATAAATGCCTTAAAAAAGACATAATTAAAAAAAAGCTGATATTGAAATCTTTTTTACCTTGCACTAATGCTTCGTAAATCCCTTCAATTACCTCTGAAAATGCGATACCTCTACTTGTGTGTGATTGGGGATCAAAAAAAATTTCAACATGTCTAACACCATCAAGTTGAACGCGCTGTAAATAAGAATAAGTTAAATCATAAAAGTCTTGTTTATTTTGCAATACATTTGTGGATTTATAATATATATCTAAAAATGATTGCAAATTATTAAAGTCGTATAATTTTTTAACTTCACTAATATTATAAAACGGCAATTGTATATTATTCCTTTTTGCAATTTTTAACATAAGTTCGGGCTCTAAAGTACCTTCGATGTGCAAATGCAACTCGGCCTTAGGTATTTTTTTAATTAGTTCTTCCATTTGTAAGCCTTCCAGACTTTGATAATTTTTACTAGCTTATCTTTTAGTACTTACCATTTTTAAAATTTTATGGAAAGCTATTCTAATAAAAAAAAAGAGAGCTTATTATGATAAGCTCTCAAACATAATTAAATAAAGTATGAATAAATATTAATTTAATTCTACAACTTTAACAGATTCAATAACAACAGGAGTCACAGGAACGTCCCTGTGAAAACCGCTGTTACCTGTTTTTACTTTAGCAATAGCGTCAACAACTTCCATACCTGCTGTCACTTTACCAAAAACAGCATAGCCCCATTGCTCACCACGATTGTTTAAAAAATCGTTATTAGTTAAGTTAATAAAAAATTGCGCCGTAGCAGAATGGGGATCGTTAGTACGAGCCATAGCTAAAGTACCACGATCATTGCTTAATCCATTTTTAGCTTCATTTTCAATAGGATTATTTGTTGCTTTTTCTTTCATGCTCAAATCGTATCCACCACCTTGGATCATAAAACCAGGAATAACGCGGTGGAAAATAGAACCATCAAAATGTTGTGACGTAACATAATTTACAAAATTTGCTACAGTCATTGGTGATTTTTCATCATTTAATTCAATGGAAATATCTCCATGGCTTGTTTTCATTAATAAATTAATCATAATAATATCCTTTCCTATTTAAAAAATGCACTTCAATAAAATTTATTTTTGGTTTGTATCAAGTCCCCAGAAAACGCCACTTTCCGCTTTAACGAAATTGAGAAAATCTTCTGGTGACATAGGTGCTAAATTTTTCCCATCGCGATAACGCGCCGTAAGCGTATTGGTTTGTACTTCTTTATCGCCAATGACAAGCATATAAGGTATTTTTAGCAACTGAGCATCACGAATTTTTGCACCTAATTTATCGTTGCTAAAGTCAACTTCTACACGGACACCGTTCATTTTTAAGAAATTTGTTACTTTACGAGCATAATCTTCTTGTGCTTCTGTTACCGTAACAACACGACATTGCACGGGAGCTAAGCCAATAGGAAAATGCCCTGCACAATGTTCAATAAAAATTCCTAAAAAACGCTCCACAGAACCTAAAACGGCACGGTGGATCATTACAGGGGTTTCCTGTGTATTATTAGCCGCCTGGTAGGCAATTCCAAAACGTGCTGGCATTTGGAAATCGAGCTGAATAGTAGCACACTGGTGCATACGCCCAATGGCATCTTTCACTTTAAAGTCAATTTTGGGACCATAAAAAGCACCATCACCAGGGTTAATTTGAAAATTCACGCCCGAAGCTTTTAAAGAGTCTTCCAATGCTTTTTCCGCAATATCCCAAACTTCTTCAGCGCCCATTCTGTTTTCAGGGCGGGTTGAAAGCATATATACCACTTCATTGAAACCAAGATCGGCATAAGCTTCTTTTACAAATTGCAGTGCAGAAATAATTTCAGATTGCACCTGATTCAACATACAAAAAATATGACCATCGTCTTGAGTAATACGACGCACACGCGTTAAACCATGTAAAGTACCGCTCAATTCATTGCGGTGAACAACGCCAAACTCGCCATAACGTAACGGCAAATCACGATATGATTTTTGTCCTACCATAAACATGCGCACATGTCCGGGACAACTCATAGGTTTAATTCCAAATTCATCGTCATGATCATCTTTAAAAATATACATATCATCACGATATTTTTCGTAGTGACCACTTACTTTCCATAAGTTCACATTCATAACCTGTGGACTTTGAATTTCTTGAAAACCAAATTTTGCCCATTTTACACGGATGTAATTTTGTAATAGTGTAAATAATTTTGATCCATTTGGAAAAAAGAATGCTGCACCCGGAGCAATATCACTCATTAATGTAAATAAATTTAGTTGCCGCCCTAATAAAACATGATCGCGTTTTTTGGCTTCTTCAAGCATATTTAAATAGCCATCAAGATCTTTTTTATTAGCCCAAGCAGTCCCATAGATACGAACCAATTGTTCATTATCTTTATTGGCACGCCAATAAGCACCAGCAACGCTCATTAATTTAAAAATACCGAGTTTTCCTGTAGAGGAAACATGGGGACCGCGACACAAATCATCCCAGTGTCCAATAGCATATATTTTAATTTCACTGTCTGCAGGTAAATCTTTGACTATTTCAACTTTAAATTTTTCACCAATTTTATTGAAATGGGCAACAGCTTCTTCCCTTGAAACAATTCTTTTTACGAAAGGAATATTTTGCGCAACAATTTCCTGCATTTTTTTCTCAATTAAGGGGAAATCATTTGTGCCAATTTTTATTCCTTCTTTAGGATAAATATCATAATAAAACTGATTTTCTACCACAGGGCCAATGGTAATTTGTGTGCCAGGAAAAAGCTCCTGAATCGCCATGGCCATGACGTGAACCGTAGAGTGTCTTATAATTTCAAGACCTTCTGGCGTGCGATCGGTTAATATTTCGACTTTTACACCGTCTTTTAAAGGAAAGTCGAGATCAACCAATTGTCCATTTATTTTTCCAGCAAGAGCACTTTTTGCAAGGCCTGAGCTGATACTTTTTGCAACATCTAATACCGTTGCAGGAGATGGCAAAGAACGAGAAGATCCATCAGGAAGAAATATTTGAATTGAACTCACAAAGAAACTCCTTAAATAAACCGCTCCCCACTTACCTTGTGGGTGTGCGAAAATAACTGGCCAAGACTATACAAAATTTAATTGTTGGTAAATCATGATTTTATAAAATTACCTTTTCCTGTTGAGCTTCTTGCTTTTTTCTGATTTGCTCACAGCAATCTGCCTTTATTTCTGATTTAATCTTGACTTCATTAGCAAAAAATTGTTTAAGTTGTGAGCCTGATTTAGAGCATTCTCTGTAATACCAATAGCTTGGTGGGTTATAAAACCTAGGTATTACAAGGGGTTAAACCAATATAACCAAGTAGGAGCTTTTTAATATGTCTATTGAAGTTCAAATGCGCGACCTCCTCGATTCTGGTGTACACTTTGGCCACCAAGTACGTCGCTGGAATCCAAAAATGCGTCCCTTCATTTACGGTGAGCGCAATGGAATCCACATCATTGACCTACAAAAAACACAAAAATTATTTAAAAACGCGCTTTCCTTCGTAGAACAAACTGTTACTGAAGGCGGACACATTCTTTTCGTTGCGACTAAAAAGCAAGCTCAAGAAATCATTGTTGAAGAAGCTGAAAGAGCAGGAATGTTCCACATCCACCACCGTTGGCTCGGCGGGATGATGACAAACTGGCAGACAGTACGCTCCAGTATTACAAAGCTCAAACGCATTGAAAAAATGGCAAGCGACGGAACCTACGAAAGCATTACAAAACGCGAAGTAGCTCTTAAAGAGCGCCTTCGTATTAAGCTTGAGCGTTCTCTTGGTGGTATCAAAAACATGCCAGGACTTCCTTCTGCTATTTTCGTTATCGACGCTAAAAAAGAATTTACTGCCATTGCGGAAGCAAACCGCTTAGGAATTCCTGTTATTGCCGTTACTGATACAAACAGCGATCCAAACGGAGTTGACTATATCATTCCTGGTAATGACGACAGTCTTAAAGCAATTAAGCTCTATGCGAGTCTCATCGCTGATGCTGCTATTTCCGGCAAACAGCGCCGTAAAGCAGAATTTAACAAGGAAGATTCTTCCTTTTCTTCTGAAAGCGGACGTTCCCAAGTTAAGGTAAAACGCCTTAAGTCTCGCGACGAAGACGAAGCTAACTAAAATTAGGTGTTCCGAAAGGAGCGCCTTTCTTTCTTTTTAACGTTAAATTAATTTAAAAAAGGAACAAGAAATGGCTACAGTAACAGCTCAAATGGTTAAAGAATTACGTGAAATGACCCTTGCTGGTATGTCCGATTGCAAAAAGGCACTGGACGCTGCGGAAGGCGACATGGATAAAGCGGTTGTTATCCTTCGTGAAAAAGGCTTAGCAAGTGCTGCTAAAAAAGCATCACGCGCGGCAAGTGAAGGTATTGTTTCTACAGTTGTAGACAACAACAACTTAGGTTTCGTATTCGAAGTGAACTGCGAAACTGACTTCGTTACTAAAAATGATGGTTTCCAAGCTTTTGTCAGCAACCTACAAACTTTAATTAGTGCTGCTAAACCAGCTGATTTAGAAACTCTTCTAAACGCAAAATACGACGCTACAGGAAGTGTTAAAGACGCGGCAACAGCTCTTGTTGCACAAATTGGCGAAAACATCACAGTTCGTCGTTTTGCACGCGTAGGCAGTGGTAAAAACTTTGTGACTTCCTATGTTCACGGCGGTGGAAAAATTGGCGTTGTTGTTGAGCTCTCAGGCACAGGCATTGAAAGCCAAAACGCTAACCAAGCTTTAAATGAACTTGGTAAAGACGTTGCTTTACAAGCAGCCGCAATGAAACCACAATATTTAAATGAACAAGAAATTCCTGCTGAGACAATCAAGGCAGAAGAAGATATTATCCGCAATAAATTCCTTCAACAAGGAAAACCAGAAGCGGCTCTTGCTAAAATCGTTCCGAGCAGCATCAAGACATGGTTCAAAGAAATTTGCCTTGTCGATCAACTTTTCGTTAAAGACGACAGCAAATCCGTTGCCGCTCATGTTTCCGAAGTTGGTAAAAAACTTGGAATCAATGACTTGAAAGTCACTTCTTTCATTCGTCTTGAGCTTGGCCAAGGCGTTGAGAAAAAAGCAGAAGACTTTGCTGCGGAAGTAGCAGCAACTGTGGCAGCGGCTGCTAAAAATTAATTTTTTTAGTTGTTAAGTTATATAAAAAGGGGTGAGGATCATTTTGTGATTCTCACCCCTTTTTTTAATAAGATGCTAATAAAAATATTCAAAAAATAATTTCATACTTCATTTTTAATTACTTAATTATTACCTCGTCTTTTTTCTTTTACGTAAATCTTTGCTATTGGATTGTTTTATTTTTATTTCTTCTTCAGTTTTATTTTCATTATTTGATCGGACACGAATAGAAAATTCTAATCTATGCTGACGCGCCACAGAAAAAAACTTTTCAATGCCAAAGGAAACAATATTTTTAGCCATATCTTGGCTAAGCCCCTTTAATAACTCTTCTTTCCCTTTTGCAATAAATTGAGTGGCTTCTTTAGGGAAATTATCTTTGACCTCTTTAATCACATCGATTCCTGTTGCCATGGTTTTTTTTAAAATATCGCCACCAAACTTAGCAAGATCTTGAAAATCATCTCGGACAAACCATTTCTGCTGCTCATCTTCACTTGATTGTTTGTTTTTATTTTTTTCTCTTTCAGATTTAGTATGTTCTGACTGCTTTTGTGGATTCATTTTTTTGCCTTTCTCAACATTATAGGCGTAATCACAGACAATGTATTAGATATGAGTTAGAAAATCAAAAAAATAAATATCAACTGGCTTTGGGAGGGGCTGTTTTTGAAGGAGAAGCACTTGCGGTCACCTTGGGAGAGGCTACTTTGGGAGCTGATTTTGCGGCTGCAGGAAGGGGAGTTCCTTTCATGCGTGCGAGGGCTATTTGAGTTTCTTTTCCATTAGGATCTAAATTTAAAGACCTCTCATAACATTCAATTGCCTTTTTTTTATCGCGTAACGCTTCGTAACAACAACCTAAATTATATACGTATTTGGGATGATCCGGCTCCATTATTGTGGACTGCTCATACCAACCTAAAGCATTACGGTAGTTTTTCATCCGAATAAATAAAAGACCCACTCTTGCTAAGTTATCGGCGGTCGGCTCCATATTTGCGACCTCTTCACAAGAGGCAATAGCTTCAGGAAGTTTACCCATTTTGGCATAAATACGACCTTTTGCTTTCATTACTTCCAGCCTTAAAACTACGACTGTTTTGGGAATTTTATTGAGATCAGAAATAGCCTTTTCATTCTCATTCATTTTTTCAAAAACTTTGGCACGGCATAAATAAACATCATATTGATTCGCATTTTTATTTAAAATATCAGAAAATAAATTCACCGCTTTAATAGGATGCCCATCTTGAATATACATATTGGCAAGCTGCATAAGTGATTTCGTACTATCAGGATTTTGTCTCCTTGCTTTCATACAATAGTGAATACCTTTTTCCTTGTTACCTGTAGACCACATGATCTCAGCATAACGTAACAAAAGAGTTTCATCCGTTGGATCATCGTGCAGGGCAAACTTCATTTGCTCCATAGCTTTATCGTAATACCCAGGAGTTTTAGAATTCTCTAAATAAATATCAGCCAAAGCCATTCTGCGATGAATTTGCTTTCCATTAATAGTTAATTCCTTAGCTAGATAAGGAATTGCTTCCACTCTTTTTTTATTTGCAAGAAGAATATCGGCTCCTGCTGAATAAGCGGGATAATACATACTATTATTTTCTATGGCTTCATCCACATGCTTCAAAGCAGCTTCCACGTTACCTAATTTAGCTTCTGTTTGCGCAAGGCCTATTAAGGAACGTGCTGTTGGTTTTCCACTGGTATTAATGGCTTCAAATTCTGCTTTAGCCTCATCAAATTTCTCATTAAAAAATAACTCTTCAGCATGTCTTAGTTTTTTAATATTTTCAGGAGGATTACGGTATTTTGCAATAACACTTTCGGCTTTTTGTACGATATCATGGGGCTCAAAAGGTTTTAAAATATAATCACTCACTCCCAGATCAACGCTACGTACAATATCTTCTTTTGTTGCTTCACCTGAGATAAATAAAACGGGAGTGTCATTTTGCATTGCTCTGCCACGAATATAGGCAAGCACTTCAAATCCGTCACCCAAAGGCATATAGATATCCGTAATAACGAGATCAACACCATGTGTTTTAAGCCAAGCAATGGCTTCTTTCGCATTTCCAAAGTCTTCAACAGTATAGTGGCCTGTTCTATCAAAAATACGATAGAGAGCTTTTCTCATATTCAATTGATCATCTATGACGACAACCCTAAGATGGTTTGTCTTTGTCCCAGACATCAATAAGGCTCCTCTATACAAATGAAATAATGAAAAGAAAAAAAAATCTCTTCCAAAACTAGGATCGGAATTGTGAATAAAATAATGAGGAACGTCTTTTTATTTGATGAAATAAAAATTTTATATAAATTTTATTGCTATTATAAATAGTTAAATTTTAAATATTTCATCTTAAACACCTTGGTCTTTCTAGATTCCGCTAATATCTGTCAAAGGATTGACAAATATAGAGATAAATATGACATTAATTCAGGCTTCATAATTAAGTTTTTTATTTGTATTTTTAAAAATAATTATACTTATTTAATATAAGTATAATTAGAATTAATTAATTCTTAATTTAAATATTTTAATTATTATTAAATTAAATTTCATAAAAACAACAAAAATTCAAATATTATTTTATAAATAACAATTTATATTTTTTTAAAATTCATACATAATACAAAAAAAACTGGCTAACAGAGTTATTAACTCTGATTTTAATGTTGCTAAAACATACAATAACTAATGCTATATAAAATTATAAAAATTTAATAATTTCAAAATAAAATCAGACTAATAAATAGCCTAGCAATAAGAATTTTTATTAATTGGCTATTTTACAAAAATGTCATTTATAATTTTTTGGTAATCTTACCGATTTTTTATTTGTAGTTTAAAAGACCGCTTTACGAAGTTTATTTATTGTTTTATTTTAAATTCGGTTAATAATTTTATTAACAAAAATAATATTTCTTTACGAAAATTATTAAAAAGTTATTTTTAATAATTATTAACTAATTATAATTTTTTTGGAGGTTCCTATGCGTAATTTGTTGCTAGCAAAAGTTACACTGTCAGCATTGGGGGTTATCTCATGTACCACATTCGCACAAAATTCAACATCGAGTTATTTTAGAATTGAAGGCTCGCATGTTGTCACTATTCCAGTTAAATCAGATTTTGCAGAAACAAGCTCATATGATTTAGAAAGTTTAATGGGAGTAAAAACAATAACTCTCATGAAAATTACTCCCACCCAAGAATTTTTACAAAAAAATGCAAATGCTGTCGCACAAATGATAGCTGCAGGTGGAGAAATTGATTATAGCAAAGGAATTAAACCTTTTAAAAATTCAAAGAATTCCGTTGATCTCGGAATGGAAAATGTTCCCGTTCTCGATCAAGGCCGCCATGGTACATGTGTTACCTTTGCAGCTACGGCGGCTCTCGATGCCAAACTTAAAATTGGCGATTATATAGATCAACAATGCAGTCTTGCATTGAATAAGTATTTAGGAAATGATTATTGGAATGGAGCATATGATGCAACAGAAATTCTTGCGCCATTGAAAGAACACGGAATCATTCCAAAAGGAAAATGCTTTGGTGTCAAATATGCTAATCCAAATCAGACCGTAGATACTAAAACTTATGAATCAAAAAGTATCAAAAATTATTCCGATAAGTTTTCTTATGAATTTGTTAAAAAAGCAAATTTAAATACTGTAAAAAGTGCTCTAAAAAATGGTTACCGGGTAGCCATAGGAACGGCACTCACAGCTACAAATGACCCCATTTCAGTAAACGGTTTCAATGCCATAATTCAAGGCGATGACACTTCATACCGAGGAGGACTTTGGGCCTGTCAGCAAAAAAGCAGTACAACAAATTACTGTAAAGAACAGAATGCCGGTCACGAAGTCGTTGTTATTGGTTATGATGACAATCAACAACTCTTAAAAATACGCAATTCATGGAGCACAAAAGCCGGCCAAAATGGCGACTATTATATGACATATTCCTTCTTTAATGCAATGGCTCTTGATCATACAACAGTAAAATAAATGAAATGATAAATTTGATTTTTTTATTTAATTAAAATTAAACAGGAGAATTTATGCGGAATTTTATTTCAACTATTGCTCTTTCTTCATTGGCAGTATTAACAATAAATGCTTATGCAGAAACTTCAGAACATTTTGTTTTAGATGGTTCGCACACGGTAACAATTCCATTAAAAATCCAAAATGATGCCAGAGCTTTAAGCAGCTTTGAGTCATTGACAGGTGTAAAAACAATCCAACTTATGAAAATACATCCTACTGCAAAAATGATTGAAAAAAATAGACAAGCACTAGATGAAAGTGAAATAAACGGTGGCGAAATAGACTATAGCAATGGAATTATTCCCTTTTCTCAATCGCCAGGGGCTGTTGATTTAGGCATGGCAAATGTCCCCGTTCTTGATCAAGGTTCATATGGAACTTGTGTTACTTTTTCAAGTACGGCAGCACTCGATGCCAGACTTAAAATCGGTGATTACATAGATCAGCAATGCTCCCTCGCACTTAATAACGCTTTAGGTAACAACTATTGGAATGGTGCTTATGATGCTACCCAAGTTTTAGCTCCCTTAAAGCAACATGGAATTGTTCAAAAAGGGAATTGCTTTGGTTCTCAATATCCAACTCCTAATCAAAAAGTTTCTGCAAACGACTATAAAAAAGTGAGTGAAAAACACTTCTCGAAGGATATCAATTACGTTTATTATAAAACGGCTTCTCTCAATGATCTTAAGGCGGGTTTAAAGAAAGGCCATAGATTTGCTATCGGCTTTGCTCTTGCAGATAATGGCGACCCTATTTCTGTCAATGGATTTGATATGAATGTGGGAGGAACCCCCACTTCAGGAGGTTTGTGGGCTTGTCAACAACCAGAAAGCGATACTAATTTCTGTGGTGATCAAAACGCAGGACATGAAGTTATTGTCATTGGTTATGATGACAATCAACAACTTTTAAAAATCCGTAACTCTTGGTCTGATCAAGTCGCTGATAACGGAGATTATTATATGACTTATACTTTTTATAAAGCAATGACCGGAGACCAAACTGAAATCAAATAATATTTCTTTTTATTCCAGGTTTAAATAATATTCTTTTATTCTTTTAAGCGCGAGCCTGCTGCAAATCCCAGGCTCCGCATTTTCTTTATCCCAAATAGAACCTTCTTTATAATCCAAAGAACTTTCTGCTAAAGGAACAAAACCGCTTTGCCAAAACCAATTTAAACGTAAGCGCGGATTTCCTAAAAGTTCCGCTGAAGGCCGCCATTCAATATGTTTTTCGACAAATTGATCGGGAGGGTAACGTAACTGTAATGTCTTATATCTCTTTTTTACGACAGATTGGGGAGACCAAATTTCAATACCTAAGCAGGATGCCGCTTTTGAGGGCGAAAGATTTTCTGCAGGCTGTGCTGAAGACCATTCACTGCCAATTTCTTCACAAGGTGTTTTTCCCTTTGGAATTAATTCTAAGCGAAGCAATTTTATTTCACTAGCAGCTCGTCTTCTTGGGACAATAACATTTTCTTCTATCTTTTCTTCGTAAAGTGTGGTCATTATCATTTACCTTTTTAAATACAAACTGCTACGGATATATTGGTTCAGCTCTTCATTTTTCTTTGATACTTTAACGTTGCTTTCTAGATATTGAATTAAAATTGCAAAAAGATTTTGAAATTCTTCCTCGGAAACATCGCATTTATTTTGATGAACAACGCGATTTTCAAAATCTGGTGGGAATGTTTCAGGCATTTGAAATGTTGTTGCGATATCAGAAAGATGATGTGAATCCATGTTATTCGGTAAAATTTTTCTAAAGAAACAAATTGAAAAAACCAGGGAAAGTAACAAATGATGTTCTTGAGAGTAACTCCACGAAAATGATTTTAAAGAAGCAGAAGGATCAAATGTAAATTTCCATTCAAAAGATTTTTGCTTTAAAAAACTCAATAAATCTTTAGAAAACTCATAACCCATAGCACTACGAACAGTTTGCAATAGCAAATGAGAGGAAAGATCTTCAGAATTGAGTTGAATGCGCGATTTTGCGAATCGCTCTAATAAAGGTAAAACTGCATCACAATAACGATGCCTGCTGACCGATGCAGGTAAAAATATTTTTTGTAAACCAGAAAGCAGCACCCCAGAAGCAGCATCAATTTCTGATAGAATATCATCAGATAAGCTTTTATTGTTTAATAATTTTGTAATCCATTCCTGAAAATCACAGAATGATTCTAAGCACCATTGTGCGAGAGAGTCTCTGCGAGAATTCATTTTTAGAGTCACTTTTTCAAAAGCTTCTTCAGTTTTTTTATTATGAGAACTTTGCAATTCATAATAAACTTTACCATATTCCACAGCTAAAATTGAATTTAAATGCTCCCAATCGTCTAGTAACAGACATATTTCACGCTGTACCGTCCTGATTCGCGCAAATAATTTTCTTTCATCAATATGATTATCAAATTCGGATAATCCACAAACTTTTGAAATAGGCATGCACTTGGGTTCATGAGCTCCCGCATCAATAGAGCCAAACCGAATTCCATCTTCGCATAACGAAACCGCAAAATTATGTTTATTTTTAGTTAAAAAAACAGAACCCATTCCATCTATTTCATAAAAATGAACAAGTGTTCTAAATTGAAAATTTCTATCATTTAAGCCGAACCAGTAATATAAGGATAAATTAACTATTTTTTCAATTTCATTTAAAATGATTACAATTTCATTTTCGTCAAAATCTGCCAAACCATTTTTTGAAAAAATATTTATAAAATGATTTACAATATTTTCTGACGTTTGTTTAGCGCTATTTTCAATATCATAGGTATTGATTTTCTTTTCATCAATTTCTGGCATACCACGGTATAATGATAAAAATCTTCTAAATTCAGGAAATTGAATAGGTGCAAGCAAATATTCTTCAAATATAGAGAAACTATCTTCAATTTCATTGATAATTTTATTTATAATTGTTTTTTGCATTACTCTATTTTCCTTCTAATAAAGCAAGCAAATTGGATTCAATTTGTTCTATTTCTAAATCATTTTCAATACCCTGTTGCGCTTTATAAAGTAACTCACCATATTGATTTAATATTTGTGAAATTTTTAAATACTCTAATGAGCTTGAGTCTATTGTTAATAAGTATCTTTTTGCTCTTAATATGATAGCATTTATGATACTGTTTTCACTACTCTGAGTTTCTTGTTTTGATTCTTTATTAAGAGACTTCTGTTTTCTTCCGAAAGGAAACGATAAAACTTTTTTCTCTTCTTCATAAATATTATGGTTCTGAATTTCAAATTTGTTAGAGTCGTATATATCATCAACAGCATTTTCAGTATTTTCTTTTGAAAAATGCGAAGATTCTTCTTTTGATAAAGAAGTCCAACCTTTGACTTCGCCCGTTCTACTATCAAATTGAGCCTTTGCTTCATTCTGGGTTCCTAATTGTCGCGCAAAAACTTGAACCATACCATTCACATCATAAGTTAATTGAATTTCACAGCGCGTTCCTTTAGGACAGGGTTGTTCCAAAGCAAATAAGAAAGAACCAATCAATCGATTTTCACCAACGGTATCGCCGTCACCTTGAACAACGACAACATGAACAGCGTGTTGATTGTGATATATTGTATTAAAAAACTCAGAACGTCTTGCAGGTAAAGCACTATTTCTATGTAAAATAGGTGCTACATATAACAATTTCTGCAATTCTTTATTAAATTCTTCTATACGCGATCCTAATTTTCGATGCAATTCTTGTTCGGAAATAGGATAAGGAACGCCAAATTTTTTTGCTACAATTTTAAAATTTTCATTAATTGATTCCGTATTTTCAACAACACCAATACCTAGTGTATGGCTGCAAACATCAACTAAAATGGTATCAGGCTGAATTCCTAAAATAATAGCGGCTTGCAAAGAGGCTCCCCAACTGACGGCCAGATCGGGCTCCAAACGAGCATCAACCAAACAGTTAAAATAATCAAAAAGCATTTTACGTACGAGACTTAAACGAGTGCTTCCCCCCACAAGTAATATGCGTGAAATATATTTAGGACTTCTTTTAGCAGCATGCATTGCACTTTCAGTTAAAAATAAAGTACGTTGCAAAATAGGTGCTACAATGCTTTCAAATTGCTCTCTAATTAATTCTAAATGAATGCTAGAGCCTTTACCATCTAAATCAGAATTAGAAATTTGAGCAATACCTTCAATTTGAAGTGTTTTTTTAGCCGCTTCCGCATGAACAAGAAGATTGCGATATAGCTCTGAATCTTTTGATGAGCGTCGCGCTACAAGTTGCGGATGTACTTTTGTAAGTAGTAAATTAGCAACAGCTTCATCAATGTCGTCACCACCTAACTTAACATCACCATCACTGCTTAAGACATTAAAAATATAACCGTCTCTATCAACAATACTGACATCAAAAGTCCCGCCACCAAAATCAAATACGGCAAGAGTTTCTTTTTCTATTTTTCTATCTTCAGGCATCATGCTATAGGCTAACGCCGCCGCGGTAGGTTCATTCACAATTCGTAAAACGCGTATTCCTACTTTTTCTGCGGCCGCAATCGTAGCAAGTCTTGCGGCATCATCAAAATGCGCAGGCACAGTAATGACAGACCAAATTGCTCCAAATTTTTCTTTTTCTTTTTGAAGTTCCGGGTGTTTCACAAGATAGTTTAAAACTAATGAAGCCACTTCTTCAGGTGTGTAATTTTTATTATTTGAAGAAAAAGAGGTATTATTTTTGCCCATACTTGTTTTCGTGCTTTTTATGACTTCAGAGGGCATAGTATCTAATTTCTTTTTAGCTTGCGTGCCAATGAGATCAATATTTTTTTCCGAATCATAAAAAACCATTGATGGAACTAATAAAGAATCCTCATATTTTAAAGTAACAGGATGCGACGCTCCATATGAAAATACAGAAACCACGGAATTTGTTGTTCCAAGATCGATTCCAATTGCAGAAACCTCTTTTGGAAGAGATTGAATTTCTCCTGAATTATACCCCATACTTGATGATAATTCTTTACTCTTTTTCTTAAACTGAAGAACATTCATAAGGCAGACTCCAAGATTTGCAGCTTCATGAGCCGCAAGAATGTCTATTTGATAGACTCTGATTACTATGGCATATTACAGAATGCAAACCGGCTTTGCCGGATTAGATGTAATTCAATTAAGAAGATTGGTTTTTTATATATGCTTAAAACTCGATTAGCAACTGCCGCCGTTTTTTCCTCAATCATAATTTATGTATTGAGCTTTTCACCAGCTCCCCTTTTTTACCCTCTTTTTGTGACGATCACAACTCTAGCCATTTTTCTTTCGGGAACGGAATTTGCAGCCTTACGATGGAATATTATGGATGGATCCACTGCCGTAGAACAACCGCGCCCCAAGCTTAAAGCAAAACATTTTGCCATTGGATTCTCTTATGCCTTTTTAATAATATCTTATTCCGTTTCCAATACTATTTTTGCAAATGATCCGCAAAAAATTCTTATTTTACCTATTAGCTGGACATTTTTTTGTTTTTTTCTATCCGCCGCCCTGATTTATCGAAATGCTTCCGACATGCATACGGCATCTAATAAATTACTAAATGTTATTGCAGGTTTTATTTATCTTGCGTTGCCTGCGGCTTGCCTGACAAAACTTAGCTTGCTCCATTTCGATGGCTCCTATCGCAGTGCGCAACTTTATTTTTGTTTAGCTACTATTTTAATGGGTGATACAGGAGCCTATTTTATTGGCTCTCGTTTTGGAAAGCACAAATTAATTCCAAAAATCTCTCCTAAAAAAAGCGTTGAAGGAGCGGCGGGCGGGCTCTTTTTTAGTGGCATCACAGCTCTTTTGCTCAACTATTTTTTCAATCTCCCTTTCCCCGCTTGGTATGCCATTTTAATAGGAATTTGTATGGGAATCGCAGGACAAATTGGCGATCTTATGGAAAGCGCCTTTAAACGCGCGGGAGGTTACAAGGACAGTGGCAATCTTCTCCCAGGGCACGGCGGCTTCCTTGACCGTATTGACTCACTGATACTCGGTATTCCCGTAGCATTCCTCTTTTTCTCTTTGTACAAATGAAATTTTGACACCTCAAAACTCAATTTACTTCGCTATTCATCCTAAAAATCCGAATCTTATAGGTGATTTCTAAATCAGCTGCGGACATTTCTCAATATTTGGGACGGCTGCAAATAGGGAGCCCACATATGAGTGAAGGAGCGGAAAACCGTAAAGACACGAGGCGCAGTGTCTATTTGGGAGAAGGAATAAAAGTTTACGTTAAAGACGAAGAAGAAAAGCGCTCCATAAATGGAGAAATTACAGATCTTTCTCCATGGGGAATAAATATATATATTATAGATCAAAAGCTTTCTACTTATCCTAAAAAAAGTGAAATCATAAAAATTTATTATATTACAAGAGATAAAAAAAAATGCTGTTCAAAAGGAAGAGTTATTTATATTTTTGAAGAAGTTATTGATGAAGTCAATTATTTAAGATATGGAGTTGAGTTTATCCATGATAATAAATCTGAATCATTACCTAATTTAAAGTCATATGAAATTCCCGAGATTTTTACTCCCCACTGTTGGTGTGATGATCCTTTTTTCTTTCAAGAAAAAATTATTTTTAAAATTCAGAAAATTAATGCTAAAGGAATGACTCTTTTTACTTCTGCAAGAAATAAAACATTACTTCCTAATTTACAATTACAATTAAAAGTAAGCATACCAACATGCGATGAATTTTTAATAAATATTACAGTAACTAGTGTAAATTTCAATAAATCAAATGATAAAGACAAGTACTCCGTAGATGTTAAATTTGAAAATCCTAATTCGAGATTTTTACAAGTAATGGTTGAATATATTCTTTTTAGTGGTGTTGAAGTCACTCCAAAAGAATTAAGAAATGATAATCTTCCTGTTGATATTATTGAAAATAGCTTAACTTATTTCTATGCCAAAGACCCTCCTGAACTTGAAAAAGTAATGATATTAAGACAAAATAGCTTATTTGATGAAGGTATTCATAATATAGATAACGTTAAAGATAAGTATGACGATTATTCAAGACAACTTGTCTGCAAAGTAGGAAGAAAATCTATTGCATGTATTCGAATTATTTTTAATAATAAAGACAAAAATAAGTCTGAAATAAATTCTTTTATTGATGAAATTCCAGAATGGATATGGAATAAAAAATTTGTTGAAATTTCTAAATTTGCCTGGGATAAAGAATTTCGAGAAAGTGATGTTTTTATTAATATGATAAGACAAATTGTTAGAATTGTGATTGAATCGGGGCACACACATATTTTTACAAGCGCGCCTCCTCTGCTTAAAGATTTATATTTAAAAGTAGGTTTCTTGCCTATAAAACTGAATTGGAAGTCAAATTTTGTATCTCAAAAAGACAAAGAATCTACTTTATTACTTGATGCCAAAGGAATTTTAACCGGTGAAGTTGTTATAGAAAAATTTATATGGAATAAAATATATTCAAGAGTCGCAAAATATCTAGGAATATCTCAAGAAGAAAATTAAAAATAGTTACTTAAAAAATGAATTTAAAACTTAACTTTTAGGTGCTTCTGATGGGTGTTGATATACTGCAGGAACGACCGACTTTAATTTATGCTTGTCGCCAATCATAGCTTCGGAATGACCAATAAATAAAAATCCTTTTTTTTCAAGGCAATTAGAAAGCTTAACAACAGTATCTTCAACTATTTTATGAGGAAAATAAATTAAAACATTTCTGCAAAATATAATATCAAATTTATGAGGAAAATAATAGGATTCATTCATTAAATTAAATTTATTAAATTCGATCATATTCCTAAACTTTTCTTTTACTTGAAAACATTCTGGAGGGATTTTTTGATTTTTCTCAAAATATTTTAGAATATGATCTGCCGGTACATTTTCTGTAATTTCAGCCTTATAAATACCTTCTTTTGCTTTCTCTAGAACCTGAGAATTAAGATCTGTTGCAGTTACTTTAACTGTAAATTTGGGTTTATCTGATAAATATTCTAATATTGTCATTAAAATCGTATAAGGTTCTTCGCCTGTACTTGCAGCAGCACACCACACTCGAATTTCATTTCTTTTTTCCTTAACAAGATATTCTTCAACTAACGGCATATTTTTTTTAAGGAAAATAAAATGTTCATTTTCTCTAAAAAAATGGGTTGTATTTGTGGTTAATACTTCTAAAAATTCATTCATTATAACAGCATTTCCTGTTTCTATAAGCTTGATAAATTCATTATAGGAATTGCAGCTATATTTTCTTAATACTTTATGCATTCTATTTGACATTAAAGAATAGCTTTTTTCACTTGTATCCATAAATATTCCAGTTCGCTGGAAAAGAATTTTTGCCAAGGATTCAAAACCTTGTATGTCTGACATCAAATCTTCATGTGTGATTGTATTTTTTTGAGGTGAAGTCGTCAATTTTATTCAAACCCCATAAATATTCATTAATATTCTATAAATCAACATTAACATTATCGACATTTTAATAAAAAAATGAGGGCGCATGTCGAAAATCTAACACAAAAAGAAAGTAACTGCTCAAGCAAAAAAAACAAATACTTAATGTATAATATAAATTGTAAAAGAATTTTTTATTTTCATAAATTTTTGGGGATATATTATGGGGCATTTGAAAGGTCGTCTCGTACTTGTGGTGGATGATGAACCCGATTTAAGAGAAATGCTTGTATCCGAATTGGAAAACGCACAAACAAAAACCTTAGAAGCTAAAAACGGAAGAGAAGCCTTACAAATTGTAAAAAATGAAAAAATTGACCTTGTTATTAGCGATATTCGTATGCCTGGTGGAAATGGAATTGAATTTCTCGATGGCGCAAAAAGCCTAAATCTAAAAAAACCCGTTTTTATTTTTATCACTGCCTTTGCCGACATCACAAAAGAAGAAATTTACGCTCACGGAGCAGAGGGGCTTATTACGAAGCCATTTGATTTACCTAATTTACTTGAATTGCTGGAATGGCTGAGCACACCTCCTATTGAAAGATATGCGTTAAAACCTAAAATTGAAGCCCCAAAGCATATTAAATTGAGTCAACATCAAAATAATTCAACTGAAATTATAATGGGCAGAGGAGGGGCACTTTTACATACAGGTAAAGAAATTCACGAAGCGGGTAGCTACGTTCATTTTCACATTACATTTTCAAATACAAAAGAGCTTGCTGGTATTGGAGAAGTTCTGTGGAACGGATGCGCAAATAATATGGGAGAGTATTGTGCAGGAGTAGAGTTTCGGTACTTTACAGATGAAACAAGGGATTTTGGAATTGAAATATTAGAGCAAAGTACATCAAAAGAATATGTTCCAGAAAGAAAAGAAAAACTTGATATTTAATGTTTCAAATTATTTCTTTTCTACCAAAGAATGAACGTATTCAGCAAGATCTTGCCTGTCTTTTTCATTAGGTATTTGGGCTTTAAAACTCGCCATTCCTGTACCAGCAACACCTTCTTCAATGACTTTAACAATGTATTTCACAGCAGGGAGATTTTCTTTATTAGCATGAAATTGTCCTGTTTTTAAATTAGTTGCTTTCATTGCCTTTCCAGTGGGACTATCAGCAGCTCCATCTGCTCCATGACATAAATTACATGTCATTGTTTCATAAAGTTTTTTGCCATTAGCGACAACCTCAGGGCTCACCGCTGATGAGCCTGCAGAAACAGGAGGGGCAGAAGATGCGGCAGGCGCCGAATTTGAAGCACTCTCACCTCCCGATCTCCCAAATTTTAATAAATCATAGCGATAAAGAACAATCAAAACGACAGCAATGGAAACAAGAGTCGTAGCCAAAAGAACGCGAGCAGGAGCTTGCACGGTAATCCCCCTTAAAGTAACAAAAAATAAGATAACAAATTCAAAGTAACAAACAATTTAAAACTAATTCAAAGCCGTCTTTAAAGTCGCTTCTAATTGCTGTGGATTGACATCAATAAGCCTGCCATTGAGATAAAATGTAGGCGTTCCTTTAAATCCAATAGAAGAATTAAATTGATTTTGAACTTTTATCAAATGTTCATTAGCTTCATTTGAGGTCAAACATGATGAAAAAGAAGGCACATCTAATTTTGCTTGTTTAGCAATTTCTATGCTCTCATTGTCAAATGCTTTTGTAGGTTCCACTCCCGCAGGAGGCGTTGCTTTAGAAAAGGAAATTTGAAAAGCGAGAGAATGATAATCTCTAAATTGCTTGCCACCTTGTTTTGTAGCACAAAACGCACCACGAGCCAACGCCCCACTTAATCCTTGCGGGTTTAACGGATAAGTCACATTAACAAATTTTACTTTAGATGAAAAATCATCATAAATTTTTTCAATAACTTTTTCTGTTTCTCTACAATGTGCGCATAAATAATCGGATACTTCAACGAGAACCGTATTGGAGTTTTGATTTCCACGAACGGGATAACCAGCTAAGTCTAACTTAACAGGCGGTGATAAAGGAGCAGATAAAAGAACTTTAATCCTACCTGTGCTTTCCAATTCTTGAATTTTTCTCATAATGGCTTCGTTCATAGTTTGCTGCGTCATTTGCATTTGCAATTGACTTTTTACCTTATCAAAGGATTGCCCACCAAAAACGCCATTGCCCATTTGTGCTACAACTTTCTCATAATATTGTTTAGCATCTTGCTCCGAAACAGGGGCTACAGGCAATAACTCGTCAATTTTAGGCAGTTCCGTTGGACTGATTTTTTTTCCGGAATCATTCGCTAAGGCAATGCGCGCCGCAACCTGGCCAGCAAAATTCTTTTCGGCATTATAGATGTTTGATTGAAGCGTGAAATAGTCCATTCCTGCTTCACCAGGTAGAGATGTCGTATCCCATGTTTTTCCGTCAACAGATAAAATGGGCTTTCCCACCACGGCTGAAAGATCGGCCGCTTTTTTATTATTCTTAGAAATCATGACGCCTGCTGTCGCTAAAGAGCCGAGAAGCAAGCCTCCCACAAAAAAACCTAAGACTTTAGCCGTACTCGTTTTTGTTAATTTATTTTCTTCCATAAGTTCAATATCTCCAATAGGTTAGAGGGGAGCATACAATTTTATCAAATGGGAATCCAGTACCCTGCAAAAATTAAAAATCAATTTTAAAACAAATCAATTTCCTCAGTGTCATCCAGTTCCGAATGCAAAGTCAGGAGTCTTTGTGGTGCAATATCCTTTATTGTTTTTGCAGCCACCAAGGGAATAATATAAAACTCATCCACTTCATCCAGGGGTCTGCCAATTCCCAATTTACCCCGAGCAAGCATTTCTCTTTGCCAAACTGTTACCATAACCTTTCGAACTTTACTATTTTCTTCAAAATAATAAGGTTCAGATGCTTTGCTATCATTTAGACAATTGCTATTTAATATTTGTCTTGCTCTATAAAAGTATTCTCTTTGTTTAATTAAAAGATCACGTTGCTTATTAAGATCTTTATCAAGCTCTTTACGCTTAATAGCTTCTTGTTCAATTTTCTCAATTTCAGATAGTTTTTCTGCATTCAAAACATCTGCAAGTTGTTTGTTTTTTTTTGCATCATGATCTTGCTTTTTAGTCATGGCATCGACTTTTTGGGCCTGTTTTTTTGAAACGAGCCCCGCTTTTAAAAGCTGATCCCTCAAGCTCATAAAATGTACCTCCTTCTCTTCATCCTTCACCTGACTTTACCCGATTGTCAATTTGGACGAGACGCACTATTTCATTATCAAAATGCGAAAAATACAAGTTTTTAATGAAAATCTAAAATAAGTTATCCACATTGAAAGTGGATAACTCGCCTTCTGACAAAAGACTTATGCCGTCAAAATGAGAACTTCAATGGTATGCCGTTTTATATGGCAAAATAATATTGTTGTCTTTTTTACATTTTTTTCAAAGCTTACCAAAGGACTTAGCATGGAATATCTAAACTTTTTAACAATCAATAGTTTCATCACTATTCCGCTTCTTTTATTTATAGTATATCGCCTTGAAAATTCTATAAAAAAAAAGGAACTTTCATTAAAAATAGAGAGTATTGAAGAGAAAATTTTAAAAACCTTAAAAGAAGAAATCCGCAATAATAGAGAAGAAAGCTCCCTCAGCTTAAGACGAACAAGACAAGAATTATCTGAAAATTTAGCTCTCCTTTTAGGCAATTTAACTCAAAATAACAACCAAGCCCTCAAAGACGTCCGCGAGACTGTAGAAAAGCAGATGATGCATATCCGGAGAGAAAATGAGACAAAATTAGAACAAATGCGCGTCACAGTTGATGAAAAATTACACACGACATTGGAGCAAAGGCTAAACGCATCTTTTCAATTGGTTGGCGAAAGACTCGATCAAGTCAATTCTGGAATTGGGGAAATGCAAAGAATGGCTTCTGATGTAAATAGTTTACAGAAGATACTAGGTAATATTAAAACCAGAGGGGTTTTTGGAGAAGAGCAATTAGATAGAATTTTAAGCGATTTCCTTACTCCTGAACAATTTGAGCGCAATGTCAAAACCAAAAAAGCAAGCTCCGCCTATGTCGAATTTGCAGTGAAATTACCGGGACAACAGCATGATAGAACCCCACTTTGGCTCCCTATTGATGCCAAATTTCCCATGGAAGACTATCAAAAAGTTTTAGATTTAAGTGAACAAGGAAAAATTGAAGAAACAAAGAATTCTCTTAAACAACTCGAATTAAAAATAAAACTCTTTGCAAAAGACATTAAAGCGAAATATATCGATCCTCCATATACAACCGATTTTGGCATATTGTTTTTGCCAACAGAAGGATTGTATTCAGAGGTTCTTAGGATTAATGGATTGCAAGAGTTTCTGCGTCGTGAGCATCAGGTCATAGTGACAGGCCCCGCAACTTTAGTTGCTTTGCTCAATAGCTTACAAATGGGATTTAGAACTCTGGCTGTAGAAAAACGTTCTGACGAAATTCGTAGATTGCTGACCGCAGTGAAAAAGGATTTTTATAAATTTGCTGAGTTGCTTGAAAAAACGCAGGAAAAACTTGATGACGCAAGTAAACAAATTGGAGAGGCCTCACACAGGTCAAAACAAATATCTAATAAGTTAACTAAAGTTGAAATGATACCTCAAGAAGGACAAATAGGAATTTTAAATATCAATGGAGAATAAAGTGGATAAAAAAGATAGATTTAAAGATAAAAAATCTGGATTTCAAAAAAAAGAAGGCCATAGAGCAGATGGATTTTATAAAAAAGATTCCTTTAAAAATAGCGCTCCAAAAAAAGAGTTTTTTATAGGTAAAGAAGAAACAGAAACGGAGATTGAAAACGAAACAGAAAAAAAAGAAAGACATGGGGAATACAGAAAAATTCCAAAAGCCCGCAAAAATGTAGAAATGAAAATATGCGGAATCCATTCTTGCAAAATGGTATTTGACAAAAGGCCACAAGACATTATTCGTGTTTATATTACCGAAGAGAACATTAAAGATTTCAATAAAATATTAAAATACTGTGTCGATAAAAAGCTTGCTTATCGCGTGATCACCAATGAAGAAATTATGAAAGTTTCTGAATCAAACCACCACGAAGGTGTTTGCTTTTTAATTAAAAAGAACCCTACACAAAATTATGAAGACTACTTAAAAGATCAGAAGCAAAATGCCAAGGTATCCTGTGTTGTTGCTTTGGAAAATGTACAAAACCCTCATAATCTGGGTGCGATTATGCGGGTTTGTGCAAATTTTGGTGTTCAAGCTATTTTAGTTTCTCATACGGATTCCGCAGTATCGGGAGCTGCGTACCGTACTGCTGAAGGCGGAGCGGAGTATATTAAAATCATTACGACCGATAATTTTGAAAAAGCTGTACGTGCTTTTCGTTCCCATGATTACAAAGTATTAGCAACTTCCAGTCACACCGGTAAATCAATTTATGAAGAAAATCTGCCTCCCAAAATGCTTGTCATTTTTGGCTCTGAAGGAAATGGCATTACAGCATCTCTTATGCAGGCTGGCGATAAAACAGTGAAAATTCCAAGTACAGGCAATGTAGAAAGCCTAAATATTGCTTGTGCCGCCAGCGTTGTTTTAGCGGAACATTGGCGCGGAAACAAAAAGTAACTTGAATTCAATATCTATACATTAATTTCTCAG
Source organism: Silvanigrella aquatica (assembly GCF_001907975.1). Classification (NCBI taxonomy): domain Bacteria; kingdom Pseudomonadati; phylum Bdellovibrionota; class Oligoflexia; order Silvanigrellales; family Silvanigrellaceae; genus Silvanigrella; species Silvanigrella aquatica. The sequence goes on along the minus strand of NZ_CP017834.1, from coordinate 1,005,579 downwards.
AAAAAGAATTCGCATATTTTTTTTGAGAAATTTATAATTTTATTAAAAATATATTCCAAAATCAACAAGTTAAAGTATCAATTTTATTAAAAAAAATCATTGAATAAATCTATACAAACACCGATTCATATGAGTCCGCAAAATAATAATTTTTACTAATGAATGAGAATTGGTGTTTCATAAATGAGCGATCAAGATGACTTAAAACAATTTATAGCCACATTTATGGAAGAGGCAGAAGAGACTTTGGAAAGCTGGGAAAAAACATGCCTTGAAATGGAAAAAAATCCTTCGAGTGACTCCTTCACAACTTTGTTTCGGTATGCGCATAACCTTAAAGGCTCTTCGCGATCTGTTAATTTAGATGCTTTTGCATCCTTTATCCATAAAGTTGAAGATGTCATCACGCTTCTGAGAGATGGAAAATGTGAATACACACCCGCATACGTTGCCTTGTTTTTTAAATGTCATAGTCTTATGGAATATTGGTGCGATAATCTAAAAGAAAATATTGAATTTGTACCAGATGAAATTGCAGATATTGAGAAAATCATAGAAGAATTTACTTCATTAAATTCTTCTAGTGACATTCCTAAAATACTTGATGGCCATGAATTTGGAATATTTAGTAACAACGAACTTAAAATTGAACAAGACTCAACAAATAAGGAAAAAAACTCCGATAAAAATTTAAATAATATAGATTTTAATATTTCAAAAAATAAATCTTATGATACCATTAGAATATCTTCTTCAAAAATTGACATTATAATGCATTATATTAGTGAATTATGCACACATCATTCGATAATTTCTCACTGCAACTTAATTGGTAAATATAATTCAAAATCATTCTCGAATTCAATTCAAATTTGTGAAAAAATAATAAAAGAACTACAATCAAATGTATTTTCATTAAGAATGCTCCCCTTAACATCATTATTTCAAAGATTAGAAAGAGCCGCTAAATCTTTAGCCATTCAACAAAATAAGGATTTAACTATTGATACAGAAGGTTTGCATGTTGAACTTGATAAAAATATTATCGAAAAATTTGTAGATCCTCTGGTGCATGTCATTCGTAACGCTGTAGATCATGGAATTGAAAAAACGGAAGAAAGAATCTCAAAAAACAAACCCATAAAATCCTTTATTCATATTTCTGCAAAACAAAACACAAGTCATGTGACGATTACAATTACCGATGATGGAAAAGGAATTAATCCCAATATAATATTAAAAAAAGCAATTCAAAAAAATTTAATTTCTGAAAATGCGAAATTAAGTGAACAAGAAATATACCAGCTTCTTTTCTTACCTGGATTTTCAACAGCAGACTCAGTAACAGAGGTCTCTGGCCGTGGCGTTGGATTGGACGTCGTCAAACAAGTTTTAGAAGAAATTGGTGGATATGTAAATATTAAAAGTCAAATAGATAGAGGCTCTTCATTTGAATTCAACCTTCCCTCAAACCTTTCCATCATTGATGTCTTAACTATAAATGTTTCTAATTTAAAATATGTTGTTCCTATTTCTGAAATAAATGAAGTATTAGATCTTTCAAAATTAGTTTCAAATAAAGTCACTAATAGTGAAAAAGTTTCAATGATTAATAATATTCCTTCTATCATTAAAAATTTGGGTGAATATTTAAAAAATGAAATTAATTTTGAAGAAAATAAAAATTCTGAAAAGCAAGTAGGATTGATAGTTGAATTAAATTCAACTCTTTATATTTTTGAAATTGATGAAATCATCGGTATTGAGTCTGTCGTATTTAGGAAGAAAAGTGAAAAATTTCAAAATCTCAAATATTTTACAGGCTCTACCGTTTTACCAAGTGGCGAACCGGCATTCATTTTAAGTTTGAAAGAACTCATAAATCAGCTCATTATTCCCATGGAAAATCATATTAAGCAAGAAACAAAGGAGATGATGTCTTGAACATAGAAGATGAAAGTAAAGATTTATACCTTGTTTTTCGCCTCAATCAAGAAATATATGGCACTGAAATTCTTCAAGTAAGAGAAGTTATTGAATGCCAAATTCCCAAACCTGTTCCCAATACAATAAACTCCTATCTTGGTGTTATAAATGTGCGTGGAGAAATTGTAGGGGCTATTGATCTTCGCGTGAGATTTGGATATGCCGCAAAAGAAAATTCTCCCAAAAATGCGGCTATGATTTTATTTAATACCTCAAATGGTTCACTAGCCGTCTTAACAGATCAATTGGAAGGCGTATATCATTTAAACTTTCTGGAAAAAAGCCAAAAACCAAATATACAATCAAATATTCCCAATGATTATATTAAAGGAATGTGTGAATTTAAGAACAATATTATAACAATAATTGATATAAAATCTATTTTAAATGCACAAGAAATTACAAATATTCAAGAAATTTCTAATTTGGCAAAGGATAATTTATGATTTTCAAAAATATTTATTTTTCAATGCGTTTTAAAATTATTGCCTTGATAACTTTAATTATTTTTTTCTTATGTATTTTTTCAATGATTGAACAGCAAAGTAGTAGTAATGAGCTTATGCAAAACATGGAAACAGTTTTAGAAACTAAATCAAATAGCATAGGCAATGCGATTTCAGCGCAATTTTATGAAAGATATGGCGATGTGCAAGCATTTGCTTTAAACCCTGTATTTCAAGAGAATGATAAAAAAAAGATGGAAGCGTATTTAAATCAGTATTCCGCATTGTATGGCATTTACGATCTCATTATTTACGCCGATTTAAATGGAAATATTATTGCTACAAACACACTAAATACAACTGGAAGCTCTATAAATTATCAAAAGATATCCCAAGAAAATTTTTCTAAGGAAAAATGGTTTATAAATACTGTAACAAAAAAATTTACTGAAGATTCTGAAAAGAAATTTGAAGGAACCTATTTTGAAGGCCCTTATATTGATCCCATTGTAACAAATGTATATGGAACAAAATCATTTACAACAACTTTTAGTGCCCCTGTATATAATAAATCAGGAAAAATGATTGGCGTTATGTCTAATAGAGCTAACTTTTCATATATAGAAAATGAACTTATTGAATCATATAAGAGTTTAGTTAAAGAAGGTTTTCCCAAAACTGAAATTACATTACTTGACTCAAACGGTATAGTTATTGCTGATTATGATCCTTCATTTACCAATGTCCAAGAATATAAAAGAGATTATGAACTATTAAACAAACTCAATTTATTTCAAAGAAACCCCGATAGAGCTGCTTATATCCTAGCAACAAAAATGGGTATTATTTCCTCCTATCATCCTAGAAAAAAATTGGATACAATTGGTGGATTTTCGATAATAAATTCCCCTAAATGGATTTCTTCCATTGGCTGGACAGTGCTGGTTCGCTCAGAAACAGACTCATTTTTCAGCAAAATTTATTATTTAAAGTATAAGTTTTTTATATCTATATGCTTAATCGGACTATTTTTCATAATTATTTCATTTTTTGTTATCAATTCTGTTAGTAAAAAATTTATTAATATAAGTGAACACCTAAAAAACTCGGCAGCTAAAACATTTATTACTGCCAATAATATGTCCGAATCTTCCGGGAAAGTAGCTTGTGTTACCGCGGATCAATCCAATGCCGTAGAACAAAGCGTGAGCGCTATGAGCGAAATATCCAGTATGATCACACAAACAGTAGAGCACGTAAATGAGTGTAGCGTTTTTACATCTACAGTAAATGAAAAAACGCAACAAGGTAACGCTATTATGGATAAACTTACAAATTCTATGGAATCCATTCAAAATGCCAATGCAGATTTGCAAAATATGGCAAATATAATTACAGAAGTTACAAATAAAACTTCTGTTATAAATGACATTGTATTTAAGACTCAACTTTTATCCATAAATGCATCCATAGAAGCCGCACGTGCAGGACAACAAGGGAAAGGATTTTCAGTTGTCGCTGAAGAAGTGGGGAATTTAGCCTTAACAAGTGGAAACGCTGCAAAGGAAATCCAAACTCTATTACTAGACAGTCAAAACCAAATATCAAGAATTATCGAAATCACATCAAAAAAGATATCTGATGCCCAAACGGTATCTAGTGATGCAGCAAAAGAATTTGTTACTATTTCAAATGAAATAGAAAGCATAAATGAACGATTGAAAGGAATTACTCAGGCTACAAAAGAACAACAAATTGGAGTAAACCAAGTTGTAAAAGCCATGTCAAAAATGGATGAAGCCACTAAACAAAATAATTCCTTAGCTTTAGAGACTAATGAATTGTCGAAAGAGTTAAAACAAGAAGGACTGATATTAGAAAAAATTATGAAGGCCGTTCAAGTTCTTATTTTGGGAAATATTTCATTAAATAATCGACAAGAAAAAGAAATGCAATTAATTGAAAAACTTTCAGAATCCTGGAAAGAAGATAATAAAATTAACAACTTTAATACCATAGATCCTTCAAAAATAGAAGTGAAATCATTATTAGGAAAAGTGGCAGACAATATAAAATCTAAAACTGAAGTCAGTCATCCACTTGAAAAAGTCGAATTGACTGCTGAAGATGAACAGTTTAATGAAATAAAAAATTTATGAAAATAAATTTAAGTAATTATGAAATAGAAGTTTTATTGGATTTGTCATCCAGTATCACAGGAATTGAGGCAAAATCACCCCAAATTAAAAATTATGTTATTAAAAATGTTCTTGAAAGAATGACTGAAACTCAACATTTTGATTTTAAAAATTATCTTAATTTGATTGATAAATCCGATGAAGAATTTAAAAATTTTTTATCGGCAGTCACAATTCATACGACAGGATGGTTTCGAGAAGACAAACACTTTACTTTACTTGCACAAGAAATAAAAAATCAGTACGAAAAAAACAATCTCCGTTTTGTAAATATTTTATCGGTACCTTGTTCCACAGGACAGGAAGTATATTCCCTAGCCTTTGTCTTAAAGTCACTGTGTAATGAACTTTTAGGTTTAAATTTCGCTATAAATGGCTTTGATATTGATTATCATTCTATTAAAAAATGTCAAAATGCAGTCTATTCAAAAACAGAATTAGCAAATATTCCATTGGAATATCGCAAATACATTTTAAATGGAAGAGACGAAGCAAAAAATTTTTTTGCGATAAGCAGAGAAATTAGAGAACATTGTACTTTTTATAATGTCGATATTAGAAATATCAATTCATATAAAGATATTATCAAAATAAAAAATTCAGAAATTGAAAATGATAGCTTCAATATTATTTTATGTCGAAATCTGTTTATTTATTTTAAACCAGAGGTTTCAAATAAGATATCAAAAAATCTTTATAGTTTGCTAAAAAATAATGGATATCTTTGCCTCGGTCATAGTGAAAAAATTGAAGCACAGAAGCACAATCTTATTCATATTGGTAATTCAATTTATCAAAAGTTATTACAAGATAATTTAAATATCTCAAAAAATGATGATGATATCATTTTATACACCCTAGTTGATCAAAATAGAATTAAGCCATTTATTGAGAGAGTTAAAAAAGAATTAAAAACATTTAAAATAATTGAGTCAATATCAAATTTAAAAGAATTTCTTGAAAATAGAAAACCTAAAATCATAATTATAGACAAAGAATACAAGACGATTGAATTAATTCATTTTCTATTTAATTATCTAAAAACAAATAAAAATGTTTTTATCATTGAGTCCATTCTATATCCATTACAAAAAGAAATTAAAAATATTGATATTTTTCATGAAAGCCAAATATTCAAAGATTTTATTGACTGGAGAAATTTTGAAAACCAAACATCTCAAACAATTTTATACTTAAAAAGAATTTTAAGTTCAAATGAAAGTATAAATCCAGAAAATAATAATAAAGAGAATAAAGTTATAAAGCATAAAGAAATTAAGAAAAAATTAGAAAATTTATTACCAAATTTTATAGCTATTGGAGCAAGTACGGGAGGTACAATCGCTCTAGCTGAGTTATTAAAAAATATGCCACCAAATTTTCCACCCATTTTAATAGTGCAACATTTACCGCATATTTTTTCTAAAGATTTTATTGAAAAAATTAAAAAAGTTTCTGGTTTAAAATTTATTTCTCCTTCAGAGCGTCCCCTATTAAAACCAGGATACATATATATGGCAGATGGAGATAATCATATCATAGTGAAAGGAAAAGAGGGACAATTGAGAATTGAACCCGATATGTCGCCACCCAAAAATCAGCTGCGCCCCTGTATCGATTTTCTGTTTGAATCATTGGCTAAGACTAAAGCAAAAGGGGTTGGCATATTATTGACTGGTATGGGAAATGATGGAGCACATGGGCTTTTAAAATTAATACAAAATGGCAGCGTTACCTTCACACAAAATAAAGAATCTTGCGTCATATATGGCATGCCAAAAGAAGCAGAAGCCCTGGGAGCAAGTTGTTTTAGTGGTGATTTACATGAGATTAGAGAACTTCTTTTAAATCATATCAAAGTTAAATGATAAAATTAAAAAGCATCAAAAATTTTTTAGAATTTTCTAAAATAATTTTATTTTCCAATATTTTTCAGGCTGATGAAAATTAGGCATTGCGTTATTTTGAATTATTATCCCATTATCATGTTTTTGAATAAACTCTTCGTGTTTCCAATAGGGTGCTAAATAATATCTCGAATTACCCAAACTCAAAGCGCATTGAATGAGTATCTCGTGATTCTTATTTTTTAAGAGTTTTTCTAAATGTGCATATGTAAAAGTCATACCAAAAATATATCTTAATTGCTTTTCTTTGTAAAAGCTATGACATAAATTATTAAATATCATATTATTCCAAATATTTTTAGTTAATTTTTCATTTCTGTTACTTCTTTGCCTTACCCCCATAAATTCAATAGCAACCCATTCTCCATTTGGAGTCATTTCAAATTCTAAATAATTATTATGAGGATTTAAGGAGTCCGCGAAAAAAATTTCACTTACACTATATTGCCAGAGCTCATCTACAAATTTATTTTGTGGATTTTTTTTATTTTTTAAATTTACTTTTAATAGAAATATATTTTGTGGATCTTCCGTTAAATAGGTCTGCCATTCTAAGAAAGGTTTATCAGGAAAATTCTTCGCTATTTCAAATGGAATTTGTTGTAATATTTGCACTCCTACAGAAGTGCAGCCATTAAGAGGAGTTTGTGAATATTCTATAAAAGAAGAATCAAATATTTTAAAAGGGAATGAGGTTTCATTTTTTGCAATTGTTTTTTTTTCCTTTAATTTCTCATCAGGATAAAACAATAAGCCAACCCAACTTTTTTCATTCTCCGCTTTATAGGAAGGTCCTAATTTTTCCATGCCACAATTTTCAAATTGATCTTGAGAAAAAAGACCCACGGGTTGTACCTCTAATTCCAACACGGCATGAGCTTTTTCAAATGCTTTTTTTCGCATTTGGGCAGTAAGATTGAGAAAATCAGATGTCAAAGCATGACCTTTATTCCAAATAAAATTGGCATGAAACTGACTGACCTCCGCACTACCAACGCTGTAACCTTTAAATCCAAGTTCATCAAACACTTGTCCACTAGGCCGTCCCACAGAATAGTTATTTTTAAACGTGGAGCCACAGCTGGGCATATAAAAATGTCTTTTTTTATGGCGATCTGCTTCACACTCAAGCATATGTTGAATTAATTTTTCTGCTGCCACAACATGGGGAAAATGCAGTCTTGCTCCTATAACAATTTCGGGAACATTCATTAATAAAGTACTTTTGTAACCTTTAAAAACGTCTTCTGCCAAATATGTTTTTAAAATTCCATTGGTATCAATAGTTAAAATCTGGTTTACGATTTGAGAAATTTCTCCACCATAACAGCGGGCATTCATACGAATAGAGGCTCCCATTTGACCGGGCATACGGTGCATCCACGATGCCCCCCCTCTATTGGCGGCCATACATATTTCTGATACTTCCGTATTCGTAACACCGGCCTCGACAAATAAAAATTCATCGGTTTCCCAAAACCATTTGGCTAATTTTTCTAAAGAAATAACCAGCCCCTTAAACTCTTCATCAGCATATATAGAGTTGCTTCCAGAGCCTAATACGGAACAGGGAATTTTATTCTTTTGACACCAAAAAAGAGATTCTTGAATTTGATTGATATTTTGTGGAACGGCAAAGTAACGGGCTATTCCTCCCATTTTATAATATGTTTTATCTTTTAAAGATTGATTTTGTAAAAAAAAACTTGGCAGTGAGCTTTGCATTTTATTTTCCTAAGGCTTCCACAACCTCTTCTTCATTACAATATTTAGGACCGCCCGTATAACAGAGCTGCGCATTCACTTCTTTTACAATTTCAGAGTAATCAAAATTATGAATCACCAACTCTTCACAAATTTCAGCAAATAAAATTTCCGTTTGTTTTTCCATTTGTGTTGCACTTTGAGAATAATTTTGATTTTCAATTCTTGAATAAAGCTCTCCCACAGTCCAATTTTCAGGTGGCAAATGACCCAATTTTGTTTCGAGAGCTTTGAGTTCTAATATTTTATTTTTAATATTTTCAGGGATTTGTTTATTATTTTGATTTACCATTCTTGAATATCCTCATTTTTTCCACTCACAAAATAGCGTTGATAAACGCTTTTTGACATACGCACTCTAAATATTCCTTCGTCTTGTGTCCAGTTCGATTCTAAAACTCGCGTGTGAGAGTAAATAAGCGAAAGCATTTTGGAATCACCATAATTTACATGAAACGTGCTTTCAACCATATTTTGAGCAAGAAATTGTACAATCATTTCTCTAAACCGACGGATATCTTCTTCTTTATGGCTTGAAATACATATACTTTTAGGATAACTTCGTGCTAAAATACGAGGCAATCGAGGCTCACCGACAATATTATCAATCTTATTAAAAACAATTATTTTTGGAACTTCTGCAGCCCCTACTTGAGCAAGAACCTCGTCTGTTACTTTAATATGTTCTTTATATGATTTATGCGATATATCTACAATATGAAGCAATAAATCGGCCTTACTCGCTTCTTCCATAGTACTTCTAAAACTTGCTACCAAGCCATGAGGTAAATTACGAATAAAACCAACAGTATCGGTTACAAGAATATTCATATTATTTGTGCCACGAATACGTCGCACACTGGAATCTAAAGTTTCAAATAAGGAATCCTTTGCAGACAAATGACTTTCTGTAAGGGCGTTCATTAATGTTGTTTTTCCGGCATTGGTATAACCAACCAACACAACATTCCACTCATCAGCTCTATTTTTTCTTTGCGTTTCTCTTTCTTTTAATATTTTTTCGAGATCTTTTTTTAAGGAAGAAATTTTATCCTTCATGCGCCTACGGTCGATTTCAATTTGTGTTTCCCCAGCACCTTTCACGCGGCCACCGGCACCACCACCGCCTCTTTGTCTTTCCCAAGTAATCCAAGCATTAGAAAGTCGGGGAGCCATATATTCCAAATGCACAATTTCAACTTGAGTTTTCGATTCTTTTGAGCGTGCATTTTTCTTAAATATTTGTAAAATAATACTTGTTCTATCTAAAACAGGTTTTGCAATTAAATTTTCTAAGTTTCTTACCTGAGTGGGTGAAAGTTCTTGATCAAATACAACATAATCAATTTTTAAAAGAACGCATGAATTTTTAATTTCTTCTGCTTTACCAAGTCCAATATATGTTGCAGGTACAGGTTTCGCTTTTTTTTGCACCGTGACGCCAATACATTCATCACCTAATGTTCTGACTAACGCTCCCAATTCTTGGAGACTTTCTTGAATATCAGCAGGATCATCTTCGGGAAGTTCTAAACTGACTAAATAAGCCGTCATCCCACCTTGATCACGGTTTTCAAGTTGTAACCTTGATTTTTCTAATTCCAGCGTTTTTTCAATATCAATATTTATTTTTGTCAACGATATTCCTCTAAAAATTTAGTAATATCTTTAATTTCTTCTTGGCAAATAGAATGTCCCATCGAATAAATTTTAGATCGCAGTTTTTTACATCCCATATCTTTGAGAGAATCAATTGTTTCAAAATAAGTTGCCGGAAAAATAACTTGATCTTGATTTCCATGTGCAATAAACAACGGGGTTTCAATTCCCTCACCAGAATAAGTATTTTTTATAACATGCGGTTGAATAAGAAATCCACTCAGGGAAAGAATTCCCGCTAGTTTTTCTTTACTTTTCAATCCACAAAGAAGTGACATCGCAGCACCTTGAGAAAAACCTAAAATAAAAATTTTATTCATTTCTAATTTTAAACACTCTGTTACATTAAATAATAATTGCAATATGGAATCTTCCGAAACTCTTCTTTCTTCAGTTGGATTATTAAATAAAGGAAACCATTGAGAACCGTCCTCGCCCATGGGATAACTTCTTGGTCCCTGAGGGAATAACCATAAAACATCATCAATTTTAATTTCATTGCCTAATGAGGAAAAATTTGCCGCATTATCGCCAAATCCATGCATACAAATAATGACATTTTTAATATTGTTACCTTTGCATAGGGCAATTGTTTTCAGTGGACTTTCAAGCTGATTAATACTTTTTGAACCAATCCATTTCATGTTCCGTTGTAATGACATTCTTTCTCCATTAGGTGAATTTGACATTTTCTAATGACCGCCAAGGCAATATACTTAAAAATAAGATATCGCAAAACCCTGGGGCAACTTCATGATTCGCTTACTCGCATTTATCCTTTGCCGGATTTTTTTTAAAAAAATAAGCATTTCAGGAACTCCCTATACAGGCGGTGGTGCCATTTGGGCAGCAAATCACTCCAGTGGAATTGTAGATCCTGCGGTCATGCTGGGATTGGCTCCTGTTACAATACGTCCCTTAGCAAAACACACATTGTGGTCTATGCCCGTTATGAAACAATTTTTAGCTATAACAAAAGCAATTCCTGTCACCAGGCTGCAAGACATCAAAAAAGATGTACAAGCACAAAAGGAAATGCTGGAGCAAGGAAATTTTGACCCAGATTGGCGCGCAAAGTCAAATAGTGAAGCCTTTCAAAAAGTAGGTGAAGCTCTCTTAGGTGGTGATTGTATTTTAATATTTCCCGAAGGAGTCAGCCATGATGACCCTTTTATTTATCAATTAAAAACAGGATTAGCTCGTATGGCTCTGCAAGCAATGAGCAAAGCAAGTAATCCCGATTTTTCCGTTGTCGTCCAGCCCGCCGTTATTGACTATTCAGAAAAAGATGAATTTAGAAGTGAACTTTATCTACACTTTTGTGAACCTGTTGTAATCACTTCAAGTGAGTATTCCGTAAAAGACATAATGGATGGTGTAAGAGATTCCTTAGAGCAAGGCTTTGCTAGCTTCTTTAGCTGGGATGAAAAAAGAAATTGGAGATTTTTATTTGAACTTGCATATGGTAGACAAGCTCATTCATCACGAGAATTTCGTATATTTGTTGAACAATACAGACCTGACTTCGATGCTGACCCCATTCTCATGGCACGAATTCAAACCATGCGGCGCATGATGCAAGCCGTCAATGTCTCGCCCCTGCAACTGGTCTGGGGTGATGCGCATTACAAGAGAAGAAACTTTTTTTGGATCATGCTAAGACACGGATGGTTTTATTTATTTATCGCATTTCCTGTAGAATTTTTAGGGACAATTGTGTGGGGTATGCCTGCTAAATTCTGTGAACGTTTAGCTAAAAAAAGCACATCAGATAGAGATGTCCGAGCAACTATGAAAATCGCTCACGGAATGTGGTTTTTCCCTCTTTGGGCATTTTTTACGTCTTCGGTTTTTACTTATTTCTTTGGAATCTATTTACCCAGCTACAATAAAGTCGTAATATGGGTCGCATTCTTGATTTTGACTCCAACATTTCTTGTGTTGAGTCTTATCGTTCAGGAAAGTATCAATTTTTTCCCAGGTTTTTTACGACTTGCAAAACTGCGTTTTTTCTTTCCCAGAGGCTGGTATGAGTTGATGAAAGAGTGGAGAGAAATATCCGACGGCACTTTGCAAAAAATAAAAAAGCAAGAAGAACAAAATACTAAAGGATAACCTCCTTTAGCCACACCTTAAAGGCTTTTTCATATTATGACTCAAATAAAAAAAATTTATAATTCACAATTTGAATTGTATTTAAAAAAACATTTTCCAGAACATGCGCGTCGTATTTTACAAGCACGAGGCAATGCGAACTTGGTACGTTTTTTTTATCCCCTATTATCATTTTTAATTCCCGTTGTTTTTTTTGCAAGTTTAGCACTTGTTATCACTTTTTTAAAAGCAACAATAGTCTCTAGTGTTGAAAATGGAAAACTATCTGAAGTGATAAATAACACATCAGTTCAAACTATTGTTGCTGCCATTTGTGGAATTGGTATCATTTTTGCTTTTATGAGTTTTATAATTGGGTTATTACTTGGCTTTGCAAAAGCAAGAGATCTTTTATTCCAAGCAGAACAACTTGAAGCAGAAATGAGACATATCTGGTTAGCTGAAAATATATCATCAAACCAACATGAATCAGAGGCTTAATATTAAAAAATATATTATATTTTTAAATGGAAAAAATTTAATAACAAACACACAAGTACTATCACATAACATTAAATCAACCTCCATAAAAAAAATAAATAATTCTATTTTATTTGCTGCTGATGGTGGATTAAATTATATTATTAAAAATAAAATAAGATATCCTAAATTAATTTGGGTAGGTGATGCTGATAGTTTGAACCCAACCGCAACAAAGTACCTTGAAAAAAAGCTTGAAAGTAACAGAAATTCAAACCTGAATTTAAAGAATCCTGAAATTCATATACTTTCTCTTAAGAAAAATAAAAATTATAGTGATTTTGCAGCTCTGCTTGATCACATTTTGCAAAATTCTTCTGATGAAAAAGTATTTCTTGAAATTTTTTGTGGTCTTGGAGGCAGACGTGATCACGAAAATGCAAATATTTTAGAAGCAGAAAGATTCCTCACTTTACTACCCAACGGTGGCATTTGTTACTTTCATGGCGGACTCATATTATCGTCTATTGAATTTGAAGTATTGAAAATCAAAAATATGAGTTTTTCTCTGTTTTGTAAAAAAGAAATGGCTGAAGTTGAAATCATAGGAGCCCTTTACAGTGGCAAATTTAATTTGGAACGCCCTTCACATGGCTTAAGCAATAGCGCTTCAAACAGCAGAATTCTTATAAGACCAAGTTCCTCTCTCATTTCAGTTTATTTTTAAAGGAAAGAACTTATGATTCATCCGCGTTCCCATAAATCAACTCGAGAAATTCTCGAATTTATAGCAGAGGTTCATGAAAAAAACCTGGATGATATAGAATGCGAGCAACTTTTAAGAGTATTTTTAACACCTGCAGAGTTAGATGCCCTCTCACAAAGATTACAAATTGTCGATATGATTTCCAAAGGAATTGCACAAAGAGAAATTTCAGAAAAATTAGGAGTAGGTATTGCTACCGTAACAAGAGGAAGTCGCATGCTACAAGAAAATAACGAATTGCTTCACAAAGTATTTCCAAGAACTGATCAAAACTTATCCTAAACAAATCAAATTCTTAATTTTAATAGCATATCCAATTTTTAGTTTGTAACTTATTGCTTAATGAATTATTGTGATTGATAAGTCATTTTTTTCATTCTTTCGATAAGCATTTTCAAATCGAGATCAATTTCACCCTCTAAATTTTTATGAATATTTAAAATAAGATCTAATATAACGCGAAACCACTTATCATTTTCAGAAATATCAATGATCATAGATAAAAGGACAAAGTTTTTAATCAAAAGTTCTATGCATTTCTCATCATTATCAAGAATTTTTTTAATTCTTTCTTGAACCAGAACTTTTCTGAGAACAGGTCCCATATCAGCAAAGGCTTTTTTAATAATAACTTCCCACTCCTGTTCTTCTATTTCTTGTAAATCAGAATGTGGTTTCATTTCCTCGATTTCAGAAATAAATTTTATAAGACTTTGATTATTAAGAAATGCAAATTTCTTTAGAATAGCAATACTATTAGAAATAGGAGAAAACTTTTTTAGTCTAATCTTATTATAATAGCTTTTATCCATATTAAGTAACTCAGCAACTTCCTTGTTTTGAAAGCCTGTCGCCACATGAAATTTCTCTAAATATTGTGATAAAGTCCGAATATGTTTTTCTTCGTCTTTATTTAGCTTCACTTCATCCATAAAGTATATGCTCCTTAGCTTTCCTGAAGAATCCTTTCTTCAAAAGCCTATTTTGTTACTGCATGCGCTACAATCAATCTATTTCAGTTATTGAACTTGAATTTGTAAATTGCGTAAACTCACACTATACAAGTCATCTCAACAATCTAGATATCAATCCTAGATATCAAATAGATAACCAATTATAAATTAAAATAAATAAAAAAACGATATGAATATTAAAATAGAATTTCATCCATTTGATTTTAATTTATATAGAGAATAAATCTACATAAGATGATTTAATATATTTCAAAATGGATTTTTAAACCTAAACATTATTATTAAGGATTTTATTTTTTAAATTAATATAAGAACTGGTAAATAATGGGTTTCCAATATGCTCTCTGTGATCAAATCCAAAAGCACGCCTTGTGACGGCAACAATAGGAGGCGCTTGAACTCTTTTAAAAGCACCCATGCCACGATAGCATAACCACCAACGTTCCAAATCCTCTATAAAAGATTTTGCTGATGGAAAAAGTCTTAGGGATAAACCACTTTCACAACCAATTAATTTGTCTAGAGTTCCATCAAAATACGCTTGCAAACAATCCTCTGGTGTTTTTCTATCCCAATGCTCTACCCAAGATCGAAATAAGTAATCATGATAGTGATATTGTATAGGATCACCTTTATTTTCAAGAACATTATGATTTTCGCTTAATTCCGCACTGGGGACAACTTCTAATGTTTCCTTAGGAATGATCTCTTTTTGATAAACATTCTCATTATAATGCTGCGCTAAATCATAAACATCATGCTTCCACAAATCTGCAAGAGGGCATAAAAAACCAGCCTGATCACCATATAACGTAGAATATCCGACAGTTAATTCGACTTTATTTGCATTACAAGAAAAGACAGCTCCTAAAGTAGCAGAAATGGCACTTAATATTCTTCCGCCACGATCCCGCGCTTGAATATTTTCTAAAACCAAACCTGTTAAGTTAGGAATGACAGAGGAATTTTTAAATTTTAAATTTATCAATTGCTGTTTGGTTATTTCTATAGATGATTCGATACTTACAGATGTATAAGGACAATTTAAATTTTCTGCTAAGATATAAGCTGCTTTTTTAGTCAATTCAGAATTAAATTTTGAAGGCATATTTATTAAGAAAACATTTTCCGAGCCTAATACCCGTGCAAAGAGCACGGCACTTAATGCGGAATCAATGCCTCCACTTGCCCCAATAACAACCTTTTTTATTTGCCACTGCTGCATACAATTTTTTATAATATATTCAATAGCTATTTGCATTTCTTCAATATTTTTTAAAGATTTGTCGGTTTCTTTAGAATCCTCATTCGAGCAAAGAAAATCCTGTGAATCAAAATGAAATTCACCTGTGACAAGGTTTTCATTAAAAAAACCACCTAATCTTTTTGTCTCTCCTTTTTTAGAATAAAATGCAGAAGAGCCATCAAAACCGTAGACTGTTTTTCCCACATTTTGAACACCAACAGCATTCACATAAAAAATAGGGGTTTTGATTTTTTTACTTATTGAAGAAAATAATGTTTCACGTTTTTCTTTTTTTCCTTTTGTAAAAGGTGAAGAACTTAAATTAACAAAAAAATCATGCTTAAAATTTTCAGAAAATTGTTGAAAAGGATTAAATGTATAATCTTGACTCCAACCATCCTCACATACAGTAATACCTATTTGTAATTTTTTATTTTTAAATTTAATTTCAATAGGCTCATATAAATCTTTTGGGTAACAAGATAATTCTTGAGATAATTTTCGCAAATCATAGAAATAACGGGAATCATCAAACTCTCGGTAATTCGGCATGAGAGATTTTATCCAAAAGGGATAATTTGTTTTTTTGTTAATAATGAATTTCCCTTTTGAAGCATAATAAACTGAGTTATATTTACGAACCCGGCCATCTTCATTTTTCTTTACCCAATCTATGCCTATGGAACCAAAAATAATATCAATATGACTAGAACATATTGATATTTGCTGATTAAAATATTCACACTCTTTTAAAAATGAACTTTGTTCCCATGTATCTCCAATAAAATATCCAGGAACTGACATTTCAGGAAAAATAATTAAATTCATTTTTTTTTGTATTGCAAAATCAATTTGCTGTTTCATTGTTTCAAAATTTTTCATGCAGTTAGCAGATATAATTGGAATCTGCGCCATTGCAATTTTCATGATAACCTCTACCTCTTAATAAGCCCTACATAAGTCGCAGCTTTCTTAAGTTAATATGAATTTGAACTTATCTACAAGGATTTCTTATGCCTTCTTGTTTTTTAAAAAAAACTTGTCATAATTAATAGAAAGACGTTCCATTTAAAGTGAGTATTTATTTAAATATTTTATAAAAACATAGGGGAGATAACTATTGTGAAGAGAAATCTAATAAGAAATGTTTTTTTATTTCCATCAATTGTACTCTCTCTTACCAGTTTTTATATGGCAGCAGCCCAGGCGATTGAAGTCAAAGTCGGAGCTCTACTGTCATTAACAGGAACCCTGGGATCCTATGGCCAAGATGCTAAAAAAGCGATGGATATGGCTTTAGAAGAAATGGGAAAAGAGGATCCCAAACTCATATTACTCACAGAAGATACCCTAAGCACACCAGCAGAATCAGCAAAAGCTATAAATAAGCTCATTACTTCGGATAAAGTTACAGTGGTCATTGGAGACATGACGAGCTCAAATACCATTGCCGCAGCATCTATTGCAGAAAAAGCAAAAATCCCGTTGCTTTCCCCAACAGCAACCAACGACTCTATTACTTTAGGAAAAAAATATATATTTAGAGCCTGCTTTATTGATAGTTTTCAAGGAATTGTCATGGCTAATTTTGCTTTAAAAAATTTAAAATCAAAAACAGGAATTGTTTTAGAAGATTCCGACTCCGATTATAGCAAAGGACTTAGCAAGAGTTTTGTGGATAATTTCAAAAAAAATGGCGGAGATATTATTAAGGTATTACGCTATTCACAAAAGGATACCACATTTACTTCCCTTATGAGTGAAGTCCGCAAAGCAAAACCAGATATCGTCTTTATCCCCGGTTTTCATCAACAAGTAGGCGTTTTATTGCGCGAAGCGAAAGATTTGCAAATTAAATCACAATTTCTAGGTGGCGACGGTTGGGATACTCCTGAGCTAAAGCAAATTGCCAAAGGAGCAGAAAATGGCAGCTATATTTCAAATCACTATAGTGTCTCTGGAAATAATAAAAAATCACAAGATTTTGTAAAAGCCTTTAAGAAAAAATACGGCGAAGAGCCTAGCTCTTTTGCCGCACTTGCCTATGACTCCATTTATATGGTTCGCCAAGCCGTTAAAGCAGCGGGTTCGAACGATCCCGAAAAAATATCTCAAAAACTTGCAGCTATAAAAAATTTCGATGGTGTGACGGGAGCCATTTCAATGGACAACAATCATAATGCCATGAAACCTGCTGTAATTCTAGAATTTACAAATCAAGGTTATAAATATATTACAAGCATGAAACAATAATTATATTTTTAACCACATTTTATAAAAAAATATTTTTAAATTTAATAAAATCAAAAGATAAAATTTTTTATATTTAATATATTCATTTTAATAATTGCATTTAATTTAAAGAACTGTTATCTCATAATATCATAGTTTAATTTGAGCTAAATTTAGAGTATTCAGTTGCTAACCAAACACAGTATTCAAAGTCACGAATAGAAAAAACAGGAGCAATTTATGGGCTGTACGGCCAATCAAAAATGGAAATTAGGTTCTCTTTTTACCGCAGCAGTCTCAATAAGCTTCACTTTTAATGCCTTTGCACTCGATGTAAAAATAGGCATTCTTCTTTCACTTACAGGCTCCCAAGCGTATTATGGTAAGGAAGCCCGTAATGGCATCGATCTCGCCTTGGCAGAGAATAAGGATCCTAATCTCAAAATTCAAATTTCTGTTGAAGACACTCAAAGCAATCCATCGGAAGCGGCTAAAGGCATTAATAAACTTATCACAAAAGATAAAGTCACTGTGGTTATTGGCGATATGGTGAGCTCAAATACCATTGCCGCAGGCTCACTTGCTGAAAAAGAAAAAATACCAATAATTTCTCCAGGATCAACCAATGACTCCGTGACCTTAAAGAAAAATTATATTTATAGAGCCTGTTTTACGGATAGTTTCCAAGGCCTTGTCATGGCTAATTTTGCGACACAAAATTTAAAAGCAAAAACAGCTGTCATTCTTCAAGATGCCGATTCCGATTATAGTATTGGATTAAGTAAAAATTTTGAGAATCGATTTACTGCTGATGGCGGAAAAGTTTTAAAATCTTTACGCTATTCACAAAAGGATACAAACTTCACTGCACAACTTGGCGATGTGCGTAAGTTAAAACCTGACGTTGTATTTATACCTGGATTTCACCAGCAGGTTGGCGTGATTCTAAGAGAAGCTAAGGACTTACAAATTCAATCTAAAATGCTCGGAGGCGATGGCTGGGACACTCAAGAGCTCAGACAAATTGCAAAAGGTTCAGAAATAGGGAGCTATTTTTCAAATCATTATTCCTCAGAATCGAAAGATCCCAAACTGCAAAATTTTATTAAATCGTATAAAGAAAAATTTAAATCAGAACCCAGTTCTTTTTCTGCTTTAGGTTATGACTCCGCAAATCTAGTGATTCAAGCAATTAAAAATGCAAAATCCGCAGATTCTGAAAAAATAAATCTCGCTTTATCTCAAATTAAAAATTTTAAAGCAGCTACAGGTGACATAACAATTGATGGAAATCATAATGCTTTAAAACCTGCTGTTATTTTAAAGTTTATGCCTACTGGGTATAAATATATCACGAGCGTGAAACCAAATTAAAAATAATTCTTTATTATAATTAATTTTGGTTATGGTATATTATTAGAAAAATTATAAAACATCTTCGTTAAAATTTGCTATAATTAACAATTTATGATATTAAGTAATCAGTATCCGAAAATTTCAGGAAATTATATTCTATTAATATCCAGTTTTTGATTACCAATGGCAAAAAATTTTTAATAGCATCCTAGAGCATATGGAGTTTTTATATGATTTTTCTTGTTACCCGAAGAAAGTTTGTTGCTACGTTAATCTCTATTACTTCAGGAATTATATATTCTGCTCATGCAATTGCTCTTGATGCTAAGGTGGGTGTATTGTTACCTTTGACGGGAACACAAGCATTCTATGGAAAAGAAGCCAAAAATGGTATTGATTTAGCAATGGAAGAAATTAACGATCCTAATTTAAATTTAAAATTAATTGTTGAAGACACGCAAAGCACACCACTAGAAGCAGCAAAAGGAATTAATAAACTCATCACATCAGATAAAGTTTCTGTTGTGATTGCTGAGGTTATAAGCTCTAATGCTATTGCCGCAGCCTCCATTTCAGAAAAAGCAAAAGTACCCATTTTATCCCCCGCTGCCACAAATGACGATGTTACTTTAGGAAAAAAATATGTCTTTAGGACATGTTTTATCGATAGCTTCCAAGGTGTCGTCATGGCAAATTTTGCGGCAAAAAACTTAAATGCAAAGACAGCAATTATTTTGGAAGATGCGGATTCCGATTACAGTAAAGGTTTAAGCAATAATTTCTTAAGTACATTTCAAAGTAACGGCGGAAAAGTTTTAAAAAATTTAAAATATTCTCAAAAGGACACATCTTTTACAGCACAGCTTGGCGATGTCCGCAAATTAAAACCCGATGTTGTTTTTATCCCTGGTTTTCATCAACAAGTCGGAGTTATCTTACGTGAAGCAAAAGATTTACAAATTAAATCTAAAATGCTTGGTGGCGATGGCTGGTTTACTCCCGAATTAAGAAGCATTGCAAAAGGTGCTGAAAATGGAGGATACACTTCGACCCACTATTCAACAGATAGCGATGAACCTAAAGTAAAAGCATTTGTTGAAGCTTATAAGAAAAAATATAAAACAAGTCCCAGTGCTCATGCAGCACTCGGTTATGATTCTTTTAAAATTATTGTAGAATCAATTCATAAGGTAAAATCAAGTGATTCTCAAAAAATTACGGAAGCACTCTCGAAGGTAAAGGATTTTCCAGGTATAACAGGATCAATTACAATGGACAAAAACCACAATCCCATAAAGCCAGCGGTCATTCTCAAATACGTACCTGAGGGTTATAAATTTATTACGAGCATTCACCCAGAAAAGTATTAAAGCAACGGATTTCTTTCTAAGGTAACATATTTTTATGTCAGATTTTCTTCAAGCAATTATTGATGGAGTCGCGATTGGAAGCCTCTATGCACTTATAGCTATTGGTTATTCAATGGTGTTTGGAATTTTACAATTTGTTAACTTTGCCCATGGTGAGCTTTTCATGCTGGGTGCTTATTTTGTCATGCTTTTCTTAACAATGGGAGCACCCGTTTGGGCTGCGCTCTTATTTGCCATATTAGCAGTGGGTACGATTGCTATTGTAATAGAACGCATTGCTTACAAACCATTAAGGAAACACAATAGACTCGCTCCATTAATTACAGCAGTGGCAATGAGTTTATTTTTACAAAATGTTGTACAAGTTTTATTTTCTCCTAACTCATTAAGTTATCCTGTGAATATTCCTGGCACCATTGTTACTTTAGGAGATCTTTATGTCCGTATTCGCGACATTGGAATATTTATTTTAACAATTTTACTTGCCTTCTGTTTAGAACTTTTTCTTAATAAAACAAAGGCTGGTCAAGGAATTAAAGCGCTTGCCATGCATTCTGAAGCTTCTAAACTTTGCGGAGTTCCCTTTGACAGAACAGTAAGCCTCACTTTTTTTATTGGCGCCCTACTTGCTGTCATTGCAGGAACCATTCAGGGAATGGCGACAAATCAAATCTTTCCGCTCATGGGAGTCAATGCCGGACTCAAGGCTTTTGCTGCCGCTGTTCTGGGAGGAATTGGTGATCTTCGCGGAGCTGTTTTAGGGGGACTTTTTCTTGGTATCTCCGAAAGCATGCTCGTAAGTTATGAATTATCAACTTATAAAGATGGTTTTGCATTTGTAATTCTAATACTCGTTCTTTTGATTAGGCCTCAAGGCCTTCTCGGAAGAGCCCAGCTTGTTAAAGTTTAGCACCTATGACAGATTTTCTAAATTACAGTCAGTTACCTTTTATTATGTTTTGTATTTTAGCAATTCAAGCAATGAGTCTCCAAGTCGTTCTTGGAGGAACAGGATTGCTTTCACTGGGTCATGCCGCATTTTACACAGTAGGTGGCTATACTTCTGCTATATTTACCGTATTTCTTGCACCAAAATTAGGAATAGAAAATCAAACTTTGTTACTTTTGCTTGCTTGTTGTGTAGGAATGATTTCCGCTTCCTTAGCTGGATTGGTTGTCGCCATTCCCTGCTTAAAATTGCGCGGTGATTATCTTGCCATGGCAACGTTAGGAGTAGGTGAAATCGTAGGAACTGTATTTAAAAACCTCGATTTTGTAGGTGGCACAAGAGGATTTAAAGATATTCCTAAATTAGGATCTCCGCTTTTAATTTTTCTTGTTATGATTGCCATTGCCTTTTTTATGGTTCGTTTTTATAAAACAAATATAGGATATGCGGTTCGTGCCACGCGCGATGATGAAATTTCAGCCCAGAGCCTTGGCATAAATATATATAAAACCAAACTGTTTTCATTTTTTATGGGAACATCGATTGCAGGATTAGCGGGAGTTTTTTATGCGCACACTCTTCAGTTTATCAGTCCTGACGAATCCGGATTTTACAATAGTGTGGTTCTTGTTTTGGCCGTCGTAATCGGTGGCATGTACAGTGTTTTTGGTAGCATTTTTGGAGCATTTATTATTGTTGTTGTTCCTGAACTCCTCCGCTTTATTCCCAGTTTTGTAAATCCATATCTTACAAAATTGGCAGATTATGGAATTATTAGCAAATCATTTATTCCAATATTTGATTCTATTTTTTCTAACAGAACCTTAGTTTTTTCAGTGCTTGTCATAATAATCATGTTACTTAACCCTAAAGGAGTAGCATCATTATTTGAAAGATTTCAAAATAGAATGAGAAAAACACATGAGTAATATTCTCTCAATTTCTAATGTAACAGTAAAATTTGGTGGACTTGTTGCGTTAAATAATTTTCACATCAATGTCCGAAAAGGTGGAATATCAGGTGTTATTGGTCCTAATGGAGCTGGTAAAACAACAGTATTTAATATTATAACGGGTGTTTATAAACCATTTTCTGGATCGGTTTTAATTGAAAACATTGAACTTGTAGGGCAACCTACTCATGATATAGCTCATTATCGCGTTTCAAGAACATTTCAAAATATTCGTTTATTTGCAAATATGTCTGTCAGTGAAAATATCATGGCAGGAGCCAGTCTTAAGAGAGAAGGAGAATTTTTTTCATCTCTATTTTCATTTCCTAAAGCACGTAAAAATGAAAAACAAATAAATGAAAAAATGAATGAATTACTCGCATTTTGTGGACTTGAAAAATATAAAAATCACCCTGCCACCTCATTACCTTATGGCATGCAACGCAAACTGGAAATTGCCCGTGCTTTAATGACTGATCCCAAATTATTATTATTAGATGAACCTGCAGCGGGAATGAATCCAACAGAAAAAATAGCTCTTCAAGAACTTGTAAAAAAAATCTCTCAACAAGACATATCTATATTATTAATTGAACATGACATGAAGTTTGTTATGAATTTATGTGAACATATTACCGTTTTAAATTATGGCAGTGTTATTGCAGAAGGAATTCCCAAAGACATTCAATCCAATCATGACGTCATTGAAGCTTATTTAGGTTCCGATGTGGAAGACGATTTTATCGAATCATTAGAAAAGGAAACGGAATATGCTTCTCGTTGAAAACCTCTCTGTCAATTATGGTGCTATCCAAGCTTTAAAAGGAATTCACGTTGAAGTTTTTGAAGGAGAGATTGTTTCTTTAGTGGGAAGTAATGGAGCTGGAAAAACAACTTTTTTAAGAACTCTTTCTGGCCTCATAAAACCAAATACAGGACAAATTCATTTTTTAAAGAAAAATATCACTCAACTTCCCACCCATGAAATTGTAAGTTTAGGAGTGAGCCAATCTCCTGAAGGACGCATGGTTTTTCCAGATATGACGATCAAAGAAAATTTAATCATGGGGTGTTACTGTTTTAATTATTCAAAAGCCGAAATTCAAAATAATATTGATAGAATGGTGACTTGGTTTCCACGCCTCGGCGAGCGCATGTCGCAAAAAGCAATTCTCTTGTCAGGAGGTGAGCAACAAATGCTTGCCATTGCTCGCGCGCTCATGGCAAAACCCAAGTTGCTTCTATTGGATGAGCCTAGTTTAGGAATCGCTCCCATAGTCGTTCAACAAATTTTTAAAATCATCGTTGAACTCAATCGTGAAGGTGTAACGATTTTGCTTGCGGAACAAAATGCACGATTGGCTTTAAAAATCTCTCACAGAGCCTATGTGTTAGAATTAGGCGCACTCCTGAAACAGGGAAAGGCATCATCCCTCCTCCACGACAAAGACGTTCAACGAGCTTATCTCGGAGGATAATCCTGTGGCTCTTTCGGTAATCACACGTCGCCGTGAACTTCTGATTTTTCTTAAAGAACAAAAATCAATGGGAAAATCAATTGGGTTTGTACCTACCATGGGTGCACTTCATGAGGGACATGGCAAACTTATTTCACAGTCTGCATCGGAAAACGATTGCACCGTTATTTCTATTTTTGTAAACCCCAAGCAGTTTGGACCCAAAGAAGATTTTTCAAAATATCCACGGACATTTCATGATGATATGAATGTCGCAGAACATCATGGGGCACAAGTAATATTTACGCCCACCATTGAAGAAATGTTTCCTTCCACATTTCAAACTCAAGTTATTGTTCAAGGAATAAGTGAAGTCTTATGTGGTCAGTACAGACCAGGACATTTTAATGGAGTCACCACCGTCGTTTTACTTTTATTGAATTTAATGCAACCCCACAAAATGTACTTAGGTCAAAAAGACTTTCAACAGCTTCAAGTCATTAGAAAAATGATAGATGACTTGGCTCTCCACACTGAAATTGTCATGGTTCCCACTGTAAGAGAACAAGATGGTTTGGCTCTTAGCAGCCGCAATCGTTATTTAAGCCCCGCATCTCGGAAAAAAGCTTCTGCCATCCCAAAGGCTCTTGCCGTTATTGCAAAATCCTATTTGTCTGGAGAAAAATCCGTAGAAAAACTTTTCAAAATTGCCTCTTCCGAACTCAATAAAGAAAACCTCATTCCCCAGTATTTTGAATTCCGTAGTACAGCTTTATTAACTCAAAAATGCGAAATACTTGTAGATAAAGAGGCTGTGGTCGCTATTGCTATTATCATTGAATTTGAAGGAACGTGTACGCGGCTTATTGACAACATCGTGCTTGGCAACGATTCTGCATCAACTAATGCACTTACTGATCTTATTGCAAAGGCATTAGGTTAGTTTTGCGGAGAAAATAAAATATGTACAAAATAATGGGAATCCATTTTACACGTTGGGCATGGCTATATGCACCACTTTCCTGGTTTATGCGGGTAAGAGTTTATCCAAAATCATTAACTCAAGAAAGTTTTTTTAATAATTTTTCAAATAAATCTGTTGTCTATGTACTTCCGCGAATGTCTGTTATGGATACGCTTGTTTTAAATAAAACACTAAAAAGTTTTAATCAAAAAAAAATAACCACAGAAGCAAAACCCAAAAGGTTTCGATATGCAGCCCTAATGGCAATCAAATCAGGAACATTACACTTTTCAAACTTACATAAAGATCGCTTTTTAAATGACTTTATCCGGCTCATTAGCAATGATCCCAGAGCAAAAAGCGAAAAATTAGTTTTTGTTCCTGTGAGTATTTTTTGGAGTCGTGCTCCCGAGCGCAATGAAAAAGGATTTTTATTAAGATCACTCTTTCCTGACGATGGCACAGGCAATGCTTTGCAAAAACTTTTTATGCTCATTTTGCATCGAGGCGAAGTGAATATTTCATTTGGAAAAACTTTTTATTCACCTCAAATTGAGTTTGGTTTACAAGGAAAATATGAAACCGAAACTATAGAAAATAGCGATAATAACGATCAAGATTTTGAAAATGCCCGTCGTATGCGCCGCCAATTTCACATTGAATTTGCGAAAGAACGCGCCGCTGCCTTTGGCCCCACTCTTTACGATAAGGAAAAAATATGCCAATGGATTCTTTCCACTCCCGGTACTAAAAAATTCATTGCTGCTTCCGAAAATCCAATTAAAACAGAGGAACAAATTGTTAAATATATAAGAGAGATTGGTGCAAATTATAATTACGTAACAATTCGAGCATTAGAAAAAGCTTTTGATTTTATTTGGACTAAAATATTTGAAGGAGTCAGGGTTCGCAATTTTGAACATATTGAGCGTCTTGCAAAAGATGGTCAAATTATTTGGATGCCAAGCCATCGCAGTCATTTTGACTATTTGTTACTTTCCTATGTTTTATTTAAAAAAGGTTTGGTTGTACCTCATATTGCGGCAGGAATTAATTTAAATTTTTGGCCTATTGGTTCTATTTTACGCCGGGGAGGAGCTTTTTTTATTAGAAGAAGCTTTTCTGGGAACAGAATATATGCGCATACGTTTTCTGAATATGTAAATTTTCTTTTACAAAATAGTTTTCCCGTTGAATTTTTTCAAGAAGGCGGAAGAAGCCGCATTGGCAAATTATTATCTCCTAAAATTGGAATGCTAAATATTTGTGTGCAAAGTATTATTAAACGTAAAGCAGAAAATACTTATATTGTTCCTGTTTACTTTGGATATGACAAAGTTATGGAAGATGATTCCTATGCCAAGGAACTTAGAGGCGCTAAAAAACAAAAAGAAAATGCATTGCAATTTTTAAATGGAATTCGTAAAGTTTTTAGCAATTTTGGATGCGTTGATGTTTCGTTTGGAGATCCGATTAAAATAGGAGATATTTGGCAAGAATATCATGAGAAATTAGCAAAAGAACTACCGCAAGATATTTCTTTTGACGAATTACTTCCAAAGAATTTAAAAAATGTTCCTGATGAAATAGATACCCGCGATCCACAAATTCAAGGATTTGTAAAACACATTGCTAAAAGAGTAAATCAAAAAATCAATTGTGCTGCCATTGCATCGGGGACTTCTATTCTTGCGACAAGCCTATTATCTCAGCGAAGTGAAACTTTAGAATATGAAGAACTCCAATATCAATCCTTATTATTAAATTATTTAATTAATGCCTTTTCAGAATTAACAAAGTGGAAAATCTCATCAAGTCATAATACGGAGCATATAAGTGAATACTTAAATGCATATTTTAATGAATTTGATGAACAACAAAATATAAGTATCACTTCAGAAAAAATGCTCGTTATGCATACTAACCTGCCAGGAATTCACTCACTCACAGAGCAAATTTTTTCAATGGGTGAAAAATGGCAGTTGATGTCAAAGAGCACCGATGATAAAGAAAAAATAATTTATACTAAAAATCACGATAAAGAATTCAACTTATGGTGGTATCGCGGAACCATTTTTCATGTCGTAGCACCCTTTGGCATTATCAGTCATATTTTACTTAATTCAAATAATAATGATGTCACCGTTCAAAAAATTGAAAATACGATATCTGCGGTGCGCCGCATTTGGCAAGATGAATTATTTTGGGACAGCAAAACTTCCAGTGTCAGCATTGCCGATGCCTGTTTGCATATTTTTCAAAAGCTTAATTTTATCACATTAACCTCAAAAGAAGGTAACAAAATAAAAATTAATATTTCAAACAATAAAAAAATAAAACAGGCTCTCGAGTTTCTAGCCTATTCCATACAACCAGAAATTGAACTCTATGGTATTCAAATGGCCACAGCTCTTGAACTTATCAAATCTAAGGGAATGTTTTCAAAAGATGAATTAATACAAAAATCTATTACAGCACATTCTGCCGCATTCTTAAGAACCACAGCCACACAGCCTCCGATGTTTTCAAAAGTCTTTTCTCAAAGAGCTTTTGAATCCTTAAATAAAGCAGGCGTATTTGCTATTCGAGAAAACCAAAAAATTTCACTTAATGCCACAGCACTGGCGGGTATTTCTTCATTCCTCAATGTCAATATCTGGCGTAAATTTGTTTCCTAATTTAACATATTATTTACTCCCAATCTTTATTAAGAATGAAATTCCTCCTCAAATTTTTTTATGTCAATAATATTTGAAAAAAAATATATAAAATGACATATCAATTGTGCAAGCATTGAAATAATATTCTGATATAAAAACCAACAATATTAAAAGGATTGTTAAGTTCAATGCCAAAAATAAATTTGAACTATTTAGTATTTACTATAACATTTGTATATTTAATCCTATTTTGTTCAGGAGATGCTTTGGCGGCTGATTTCTTAAATGGTTTTGAACAAAGCACACCAGATCTTTATATTGGTGAAAATGATGGGCTTTATTTAAGACCAAGGGGTTTTTATATAAACCTTTTAAATAACGATTTTCTCTGTTACAATCCTTCCGTTACACCTAATTGTGGCAATGATAAACTCATGAGCAATAGCATAGGAACAGGTTTTCAAGCTGGAGTATTGTGTTTAAAAATTTTTTTGTTAATATTTACTTATGAACATAAAAAATAATTCATTTCCTAAAATTCATGACTTGCTTAAGGAAGCAACAGCATCTTTACATAAAAAAGTTGAAAACGTAAATACCTTAACTTTCGACAGACCCAGCATAAATCATTATATTCAATATATTTCCATTATGTATCGTATACTCAATCCCATTGAAAAAGAATTGCTAAAATATAGAGTTTCCTTAGAAGAAATTTTTAATATAAATATAAATGCATTTATTCGAATTCCATTGCTAAAATTAGACCTGCAACAATTAAATATTCCCGAATCAAATTTAACTCCATCTCATTTTATTCCATGTATAAACTCAATACCTCAGTGTCTTGGAATATTATATGTTTTGGAAGGTTCAAATTTAGGAGGACAAGTCCTTTACAAAAAATTATCGTCAATTCATGGAGATAAACTCAAAGGAGCAATGAATTTTCTACTTGGCAAAGGCTCTGAAACTTTTAAAAATTGGAAATACTTCTTGAATCATTTAATTGAATATTCTGAATTAAATCCTAATCATAATGAAGAAATTATTAAATATGCCAAAAAAATATTTGAATGTTTTGAGAAAGAATTTGCAAATTAATTATTCTTTGGTATTTTTAAAATAAAGCATGTATTTGGATAATTGATATCAAGCTCTATACTGCCTTTAAATTTATCTAAAATTCTTTTACATAGACTTAATCCTAACCCTGTTCCTTTACCCGGACTTTTTGTCGTAAACAATGTTTCAAAAATTTTAGTATGTATATCTGCAGGGATTCCTACACCACTATCAATCACTTTCAATATAATAAAATTAGGAGAGGAGTCTTCCCATAATATTTGAACCCAAGCATCCTTTGTATTTTCAACAGCATCACAAGCATTGCGAATTAAATTCACCATAACTTGAAATAATGATGTTCTACCAAAACAAACTTTTGTATCAGAAACGCTTGATAATTCTTTAAACTTAACTTTTTTTTCAAGAGCTAAATAACCACAAACTTCAAGAACTTCTTTACATAATAACTTAATATTAAACTCTGTAGAAACTTCGGCATCAGTTGATTCAATCATACTTCTATAGTTTTTAACAGTGGTGCTAATTGAATGTGCATTTTTTTCGATATTTTTAATGACATTTTCAACTTGAGGAGGAATAACAATATCTGAATCATTTAATATTTTTTTATTGAGCATTTCGATATTTAAAAAAATGTTTGTCAATGGAGAATTGATGTCGTGAATAATTCCTGAAGATAAAGTTCCTACAATTGCTAATTTTTCAGAATTTAATAAAGCATGCTCCATGTCAGAATTATTTTTTCTTTCTTTAAATTGATTTAATGCAATATCAATTACAATTTGCAATTCTCTCTCTTGAAAGGGTTTCAAAATATACCCATAAGCACCTTCAATTTTAGCGCGTTCAAATGTGGCGGAATCTTGATTTGCCGTTAGAAAAACAATAGGAACTTTCTTTTGTTCTCTAATTTTTTCGGCAGCTTCCACACCATCCATTTTTCCTTTTAAACGAATATCCATTAAAACCAAATCAGCATCACTGGATATAGCTAATAAAATAGCTTTCATTCCATTATCTGCAATACCAGTTACTTCATAACCAATGATGTTCAATGTTTCTTCAAGAGCTTTAGCAAGAATAGCTTCATCTTCCACAATTAATATTTTAGGTTTTAGATTATTTTGAATTTTGTTCATGAAAATCCTTTATTAAATTGAATTTTTAATTCAACACCATTTTTTCCTTCCCAATTCATTGTCCCATCTAACTGTCCAATAAGTAATTTAATAAGTTCTAAACCCAAGGATGAGCCTTTTTTGATTGCAATATCCTCACATCCTTTGCCATTATCTTTTAAAATAAAAAATGTATTTTCATTTTCATACTTCCATTCGAAAGACAATATAGGTTCTTTTACACCTAAAAAAGCATGCTTAATTGAATTTGTAATAAATTCATGAGTAATAAGCCCTATAGGCAAAGCATCATTTATAGAAATTATAATATTCCCAGGAACATTCAATCTAAAGTCAATAGTTTCTGAATTTTGCAATTTTACAATAGAATAAACAGCACTAAAAATGGAACGTAAATACCTTGCTAAATTAACCGTACCAAAACTACCGCCCTGGTATAAAACTTCATGAAGAGTTGAAATAGCAGTAACTCTACTTTTCATTTCGCGCATTTCATTAATCACTTCTTGATTATGTGATTCACGAATTTTCCAATCAAAAAAGGAACATAAAATAGCAAGATTATTTTTTACCCTATGATGCACTTCACTTAAGAGAGTTTCATTTTCTTTGTTTTTT
The DNA here is from genome assembly GCF_001907975.1 of Silvanigrella aquatica. Classification (NCBI taxonomy): domain Bacteria; kingdom Pseudomonadati; phylum Bdellovibrionota; class Oligoflexia; order Silvanigrellales; family Silvanigrellaceae; genus Silvanigrella; species Silvanigrella aquatica. The sequence goes on along the minus strand of NZ_CP017834.1, from coordinate 975,272 downwards.
TCAGATAATATTGCCATATTTTCGGAGTATTTAGTTAAAAATCCAGAACGAATGTCCAATAGCTTTTTTCTAAATTCTTGGGCTAAGGATATTTCTTCATGCGACCAAGGTTCACACATTCTATTAATTTGATGGTACCAGGTATTAAATGAATTTCGTGGACTGAGAGTGCCATCACTCTGCACTTGAGTTGATTCTGGATTTCCACTCCATGTTCGCGTCTGAATTTTTTCTTTTCTTAATAAAGCAATAAATGATGAATGATTCTTTTCTAAAGATATAAGAATTATGCCTGATGCAAAATGCTTCCATTCATCAAATTTTGGATCTGAATCGAAGAGTCTATTACTTACATAGAATTCCTGATCTGAAATATTCTTATCAATAAAACTCGTTAAATACTGAACTAATTCAATAGGTATTTCAGTATTACTTTGTAATTTATTATTTGAACGATAAAAAATAAAATCAGCATTAAAAATTTTTTTTAATCTACATAACTTTTCATATTCTAATTTAGAAAGATCACAGTCAATTTCAGAATATAAATTTGCAAAATCAATAAGTGGTAGAATAAAATTCTGACTTACAACGATAGTTTCATTTAATTTATAAGTCATAAGCTTTGTCGCAAAAATTTCCACTATTGTTTGAATTTTAGGAAGAAGAAATAAGGGAATAACACGTCCTTGAACAGCATGACATCCAATGAGCCCTTTTAATTTATTTTCTTCAATGACCGAAAAAGAAGCAGAAGCTTGAATCCCCATATTTTTTAAATACTGAAGATGAGTAGAACCTATATTGCGAAAAAGTGAGCGCTCTAAATTCATTTTTCCTTTTAATCCCACAATAGGAACAGCTTCATAAGAAGCTTTGCATATCATACGATAGCGATTTTTTACATAGAGACTTCTCACAACCATAGGTACATCTGTTGCAGGAAAATGATGATCTTGGAGACTTTCAAGAGGACTTTCTGAAAAATCTGCTGGGACGTATCCATGGCCATCTTCAAGAAATTCACAAAAATAAACTCTTTCAAAATGAGTGAGATTTTTTATATACTTACAAACTAATGATGCCAGGGCATTGCGATGACCATTATAATAAGTTATTTCCTCTATCATTCCTTCAATTAATAATTCTTCATTTTTATATTTTGCATCAATGAATTGGCTCCCAATTTCACATTCAATACAAATTTCATTATCTGTTCCATAAATAAGAAAATACATTTGTTCAAAATTTTTATTTAAATTATAAATCTCAAGTACAGTTATAGAACGTGTTGGGAATGAATTATTTCTTAATAAGTCATTGTAATAGATAATTTTTTGAATCGAACGCTCGGAAAAGTAATTTTCCAATGAAGTATTTATAATATCCTGAGGATCTTTATAAAATACGAAATTACAATTGGCAGAAACATGGCTTATTTTGAAATTATTTTTGTTTATAGCGACAAAGATACCAGCAGGTTGGATTGAGTTGACAACATGAACCTCTTGCTTTTCACAATTATTTGAAATAGAAGTTTGAGAGGTTAGCATAAAAAATTTCTCTAAAAAAGTTTATAAATAAGAATGAATATCTATTTATACGCAATAAAAATTCGTATTGCAAATCTAAATTATGTCAACATTCTGTTTAGAATTAAAAATTTTTTTCATATCAAGAATAGTGACATTTTTATCAAGTATAAAAGTATTTCCAGAAATCCCCTCGCGATCGACAATTTCTTTTGAATATTCTTTATCCCCTAAAGCAATGTCTAATACTTCTGATACCACAAGTCCTTTGTAACCATTTTCATTTCTTGTTACTATAACTGAAATGACATCTTTCTGTGTTTTTAATTCGGTTTTATTATATTTTAAATTTAATATCTTATCAACAACATATATGGGCATAATGGCATCTCGATAAATAACGACTTCTTCACAGCCACTCATTTGAATCTGCTTTTTAGGTATTTCTTCAAGACGAAATACTTGATCAAGTGGAATTCCAAAAATAGATTTTGACTCTGCATGAAATAATAAATAATTTTGAGTCGTCGAAATTTCTTCACTTGTTTTTAGAATTTTAGAAAATACTTTTTCTGTATTCAAATTTTTTTGATAAGAAGATAAAGATTTAATTCCAGAAAGCTCTGCAATATTTTTAATATCTAAAATTAATCCGATAGACCCATCTCCCATAAATGTAGCTCCAGCATAAATTCCTTTATAATTAAAACATGAATTTATGCTTTTTAACACAATTTCTTCTGAATCTAATATTTCATCTACTTGCAAAGCATACATAAAATTCTCTGATTGAACGATAAGAATTTCCATAATTTCTGCATATTTTTCTAGCTTACTTTCTTTTGAGAAGCCAGAAATACTTAAAACTTTCTGTAAATTAACTAAAGGATAAAGAGTGTTATCAGCACGAATAACAAAACCATCTGCAATTTTTTGCACTAAATTGTGATATTGCTCTTTCTCAATATGAATCACATGCAAAATAGAATCTTGAGGAATAGCAAAACACTGATCTCCGCATTTAATAAGTAGTGAATTGATTATTAAAACAGATTTAGGCTTAGGCAATCTCATAATAAATGTTGTTCCCTTACCCAAAATGGAATCAATTTGTATACTTCCTCCCACCGATTTTACAGATGTTTTTACCATATCCATTCCAACACCTCGCCCCGAAACATCAGTAATTTTTGAAGCAGTGCTAAAACCAGATGAAAAAATAATTTCAAAAATTTGTTGCTCGGTCATTAAATTAAGTTCATCAAAGGAGTAAAGTTCTTTTTCAAGTGCTTTGTTTTTAACTTTATTTGGATCAATTCCTTTGCCATCATCTTTTATAATAATTTGTAATTCATTATTATTTTCAGTACAAAATATTTGAACAGTTCCCATAGAAGGCTTGCCTATTTTAATTCTCTCATCGGGAATTTCAATACCATGATCAGCACTGTTGCGTATTAAATGTATTAAGCTATTACTACAAACAAGAACTAAACTATTATCCACTCGAATATTTTCACCATGAATCTCTAATTGAATTGATTTCCCCAAATCTCTCGCCAAATCTCTTAAAATGCGAGGTATGGGTTTAAAAACTCCAGATAGTGGTACTTTACATAAATCTGTAATACGATTTTGAATGGTACCATTGATTTTGTGCATTTCATCAAATAATTCACTCAACCCTTGAATTTCTTTATTATCAATATATTTATTTTCCAAACTGCGTATGATTTTATTGACCATATTGCGTATAACAGTAATTTCTCCAGAAAATGTTGAAAGTTCATCAAGCATAAAAATAGGGACTGAAATAGATTCTTTTTGCTTTTGTACCGGAGCTTGCCCTAATGCCGCTTCTTTTATAGGTTCCTTTAAATTTTCAATTGCTTTGATTTTTTCTTCAAACTGATATTTTGAAAAATCCAAAGTCACTTCTTTAATTATGTCATCAATTTTATAATTTCTAAGTTTTTTAGTAACGACACTTGAGACCAACTCTTTAATGCGGTCTAGTCCTTTAAATAAAGTTTCATAAACTTCATCAGTTAAAATGAGTTCTTTTTTTATGAGTCCAGAAACAAGATCTTCATATTTATGAACATATTTTGTTATAATATTAGAACTTAAACACCCACTGGAACCTTTTAAGGTATGAGCGCCTCTCGCAATTGATTTTAAAATATCAGAATTCCCACGATCATAATTTAAAGATAGTAACAAAGGTTCAATTTCATCAAGTATGGCATGACTTTCTTCAACAAAAACACTTTCAATAATTCTATTTTCTTTTATAAATTGCTTACGAGGAGCGGATTCTTTTTTTATCAATTCAACAATTTGCTGAATATCAATGGGCTTATCATAAAAGCCACAAACTTTTAGAGAGAGAGCTTCTAATGCCATTTCCTTTGTAACAAATGAAGAAACAATGCCAAAGGGAATGGAATCATCGTAAGACATAATAGCCTGTCTCACATCAAATCCACTCATTTTAGGCATTCTAAAATCACAAAGGACAAATACAATATCGTGAACTTCTTCTTTAAATAATTCAATTCCTTGTTCTGGAGAAACGGCTAAAAGGGGTGTATAACCCGCTTCTTTTATGACATATTCATATCCTTCCAAAATATTGGGCTCATCATCAATCCAGAGTACTTTGCAGTCAAAGTTTTCCATAAAATATTATGAATTCCCATCTTCAATATTTACTTTTGATTGAATTTCTTTATTATCCTTTTCAATTTCTAATAAGCGCATAGTCGATTTCTGAATTTCATTTAAACATTCTTTAAGTAAAGTTCTCTCCTTTAATATTTCTGCTTCTAATTCCGTATTAAGTAAAAGACTCTCCATTTTTTGAATATAAACGAAGGTCTTAAAACACGCTCTCGATATTTTTAAAATTTCCTTCCACAACGATTTACTTTGCAACGCTCTATCTATAGCAAGCAATAAAGTATCAATTGTAAATGGTTTATCGACAAAATCAGTGACACCAAGTTCCATGAATTTTTTAGCATGTTCCCTAGCTATATGGCCTGAAACAAAAACAATAGGAATAAATTGATTAATTTGTCGAATTTCTTTACTTAAGGTAAGACCATCCATTTCAGGCATTGCTAAATCTGTCACGATGATATCTATTTCTTCACTTTTTAAAATTTCTAATGCTTTTGATGCTCTTTCCGTAATTAAGACGGTGTAGTTATCCATTTCTAATATTTGTTGCAACGACTCTAAAATATCTTTTTCATCATCACATAGTAAAATTTTTCCTTTGCTGGGAGCTTTTATTTTTGCTTTAGAAGATTTTTGAATTTTCTTTTGTTCAGCTTGCTTCTCATTATTTTTATTAACATCTTCATTTAACTCTTTTGATTTATGTTCTTTAACAACAAGATTGAGTTTATCTTTTAAAACTTCCTCTAATTTTTTTTCAATATCATTTAAAAAACTGAGCGAGGCATTTTGATTATCTTGAAGAGTCGTAATTACTTTTTTTAAAATATCATTAATTTGTAAAAATAAATCCAATAGTTCGGAAGATAAATCAATGATTTTGTCTCTAGCTGCAACCAGAATAGTTTCAAATTTATGTATAAAATTTGTCAAATCATTATAGCCAACGACAGCTCCTGATCCTTTAATGGTATGAATTATTCTTAATAGCTTTGCCATTTTTGATAAATCTTCTGGATGAAGCTCAAGCTGCATGAAAATGCTTTCTGTCTCCTCAAGCATTTCTTGAGTTTCACTTATAAACGTATTGCGTAGCTCTATTTCAAAAGATAATTCATTCATAAATTTATTTATTCCATAAACTCATTTAAATATTTTGAACTATATCTGCTTTAAGTTTGTGAACACTGGCATTACCAAAGACTTCTAAATCATAATCGTTTGATAATTGCAATAAACTTTCTGCACCACCAAGAATCAAATATCCCCCAGGTAAAAGCATTTTTGCAAAACGCGAAATAATTTGCTTTTTATTTTCAACACTCTGGTATATCAATACATTTCTACAAAATATAATGTCAAAATTTCCTTGGTGATGCCATGGATTCAGCAAATTTAATTGCATAAATTTAATATGTGAACTCAATTCTTTTTTCACTTTATAGAAAGGCAAAGACGAATTATCTATTGAGACCTGATCAAAATACTTCACCATGAGATTCATAGGAAGTCCACGTTGAATTTCCAACTGAGAATACGTTCCATTTTCTGCTTGTTTTAAGACACGTTCACTGATATCTGTTGCAATAATTTCATAAGATTTATTTAATCCTTTTTCATTTAATTCTGACATGATCATCGCTAGAGAATATGCTTCTTGACCCGTACTTGCGGCCGCACTCCAAATGCGAATTTTGTCTTTATTTTTCATTATATTCAATATAAATTCATTCTTAAAAAAATCAAAAACATGAGGATCTCTAAAAAATGAAGTTTCATTGTTAGTCGCAATATCTAAAATGAGTGATTTTGCAGACTCATTCACGCCATGTGTTTTAATATCTTTCCACAAAGAATCAATATCAGAAAAATTTAAAAATTTGGCAATATTTTGAATACGGCTTAATAATAAATATCTATTCGTTTCATTATATTGTATCCCTATTTCAGACTCAATAAATCTTGAAAAGAAAAGAAATACTTCATCATTAAGTTCGTGCATATTAGAAATCCTTTCCAATGGCAGCGGTAATTTTGCCAATTAAAATATCTTTTGTGAAAGGTTTCATAATATAATCTTTAGCACCTTTTTGAATTGCTTCAACAATATCCAGCATTGAGTTTTTCGACGTCATCATTAATATAATTTGATCAGGACGCAATTTTTTTAATAATGGCAAAGCTTCAATTCCTGTTAATTGAGGCATTTCCCAGTCAAGCAATATGACATCAACATCAAATTTTTCATCTTGAATTGTATTTACTGCTTCTTGTCCATTAAATACATGATGAAAAACAATATTATAACTTTCAAGCATTTCTTCTAACAAAGAATGTATCGGTTTTGAATCATCAACAACAAGTATTTTCACAATTTTATTCCTTCTTGCTAATAATATTATTAAAGTGATCAACATATTTTTTGGTCTCTGGATCCTCATCATTTTCAATATTTAAATTTTTAATCATTTTTGCATAGACATTTAAAATATTTAATGAGCATTCAATCACTTCAATAATTTGAGCAAGAGTTAAAATGCTTTTGGAATTGATAAAACTTTCTAAGGTTACAATTGTTTTATTAGCAATATTGAGACTCAGCTTTGCACCTAAGAAATCGGCCGCTGCACGTGCGGCCACAAGTTCGGATAATACACTTTGAATATCTTTTTTAATTTTGTCTTCTGTAAGTCCATCGGATTTTAATTTAGCTAATATATTCGTCAAATTAGGAGAAATGTTCTCTTCAATACAAGATATATATTCTTTTATAAGTGAAGAGTTTAATTTTGAAGCAGTAGGAGGGGATGGTGAAGATTTTTCAGTACTTTTTTCTGGAACTTCAATTTTTTTCTCGGAAATAACAGTATTTTTAACAGCATTTTCATTTATTTTAGAAATATTTTTTTGTTCTACATAAGTTGCAAATGTACTCGTTAAAACAGCTGCATTTACAAAACCCTTTTGAATTAAAATTTCTCCTAAAGGTTTTACCATATTTTGAATTTTATTTTGGATTTCATCTGAAATATCTGCACTCCAAAGGCCTAATTTTATCGCACTTGATTGAAAGTCTTGTTTTTCATACATTTGATGAAGGAGTATTCTTAAAAGATCTTTCTTAGATATTAAATTTAAATCATAGAGTAATTCGGGTAGCGAAGGAATTGAATTTAATTGAGCAATGAAAGCCTCTAAGAGTTGATCCTGATTTATAATATTTTGTTCTATCAAATATTCACTAAACAAACCTTCCATTGCCTAAGTCCCTCAATGAATCAGTTGGACAAGATACTCAGAACATTCATCTAAGTTTCCAATAGCATCATAAGCACCCGCATCGAAGATGGCTCCAGGCATTCCCCATACAACAGAGGATGCCGCATCTTGGATAATCACACTTCCCGACGCCGCCTTAATCGCATGCGCTCCCACAAGCCCATCCTCTCCCATCCCAGTAAGGACAAAAGCAACACAAGAATTTCCATAGACCTTCGCCAAAGATTCAAAAAGATTATCTACAGCAGGACGCACCGAGTTTCTTTTAGATCCTTGATCTAAACGGATCATGGTTTGGGCATTATCGCCAAACTTCTCTACAGTCATGTGATAATCTCCTGGAGCTACATAAATATGTCCTGGTAAAGCCAGCTGTCCTTCTTTTCCTTCATGACAGGGATGACCACTCACTTCTTCAAGACGTCTTGCTAATGCTTCGGTAAATTTTGGCGGCATATGTTGCGCCAAAAAAATGGGGATCTCTAAACTAAGACCTTTCAATTTAGCAAGGACATGTTCCAACGCATTTGGTCCCCCTGTGGAAGATCCAATACCAATGCACTTTGGTCTAAATATTGAAAAGTTTTTATTTGGTATGATTTCTTGAACTTTGACAGGTTCGTATGATTTTTTTATGGGAACAGGAGTTTTAAAATGATTTTTATTTTTAAACTGCAATATTTTAGGAACCAATTCCTTTTTAATACCCTCTAAAGCTTGTTCCAGGGAGCCATTTGAATTGGGTTTTGTAATGAAATCCGAAGCACCTGCTTCTAATGCAGAAAGAGTGAGATCAATTCCTTCTCCTGTAGGAGATGCAAAAACAATTACTTTTTGATTTAAATTATTTTTTCGCATTTCCTGCAACATTTGTTTTCCATCCATGACGGGCATTTCTAAATCTAAAATGACGACATCAACTTCATTTTGTTGCAATCGTTCTATTCCTATTTTCCCATTTGCAGCTGTATTAACAACGACAATATCATCGATACCATCAAGAGCTGATTTTATTTGTGAGCGAAAAACCACAGAATCATCAACAATAAGTACGCGCATAATATTTCCAATTTACATTATTTAAGTTTATTATTTAAAAATTTAATAATGTTATCAACATCAATAGCACTCATTAAGGAATTTGAAACTTTATACACACCCTGCATAAATTTACGAATATCTTCTGAAATAGTTTGGGGTGTAGGTTCAAATTCTGATTCAGAAACTTCAATAACATCACCAATCTCATCGACTTGAAAAGAAATGAGCATGCCATCTACTTTACAGACGATATTTATTAAATCTTGCGGAATCTCGCTATGAAAGCCAAATAATTGTCTTAAGCCTATTGCTGTAGCCACTTGACCTCGTAAGTTAATCAATCCACAAACATAATCAGGAGCCAATGGAATAGGAGTCATCAACATCGATCTGACAACTTCTTGCACGCGACCCACTTCAATTCCATAAAGTCTATTTTCCAAATAAAATGCTGAAAATTGCTTTGTTACGTTGCTGGAATTTGAAATAATTTTATTTTTTGAGTTATACTCTTGAATTTCAGACATGATGTTATTCCTTTTTATTTTTTAATCTTAATATTGTATTATCTAACTCTTCTAAAAGAATATCAGCATTAAGTTTTTCAAGATAACTATTAAATCCTGACTGTTCTCCTTCTTCTCTATCTTTTTGACTGAATTTAGTTGTAATTGCTATGAGAGGAAGATGTTTAAATTTTTGAGATGCTCTAATTTTACGAGCCAATCCATGGCCATCAAGAACAGGCATTTCGATATCTGATAAGACAATTGAAAAATAAGTTTCGGCATTATTTTCTAAAATTTCAAAAGCATTATAACCATCATAAGCTGTTTCAACTTGATAACCAGACTCTTGTATAATATTTTTAACATAATTTCTAAAAAAGGAGCTGTCTTCTGCTAATAATATTCTATAATTGGGACGAACAACTTTTTTATCCGAAGGTTTCTCTTGTTCTGAAAAATTGTCATCATGACTTAATTTTCCTTTAAGGACATCAATCATACCAAAGATATCACATACCACAATGATTTTATCGTTTGCAGCTATTGTACCTAATATACCATGACGATCCTTAACAGTACGTTCAATTTGTGCATAAATTGCAATAATATCAAAAATTTCATTTACCTCTATGCCATAATAAAAATCTCCCCGCTTTATAACAACAACAGAAGTTCTTTCTTTATGAATTTCATTTTTATTCATAATTGATAGATTTAAATAATGGCTCAAGGAAAAAATAGGTAAAAGGGAATCACGATAACGAATGACCTTTTGATCGCCTGAATATTCGAATCTCGAATTTTCAAACTCTTCAAGTCTATTTACAATTGATAAGGGAATTGCATATGTACTTGGCGCCCCAATATCAATAAGAAGATATTCACAAACATCAGAATGATAATTGCTTGATGAATTATTTTTTATTATTTCTGATTTGCGCTCGCTTGTATTTTCAGCAGAAATTTTTGCATTTTCAGCAATTCCTAAAACATCTATAGTCAATGCGACTGCACCATCTCCCATAATTGTGGCACCAGAATATACTTTTAAATCTTTTAAAAAAGAGGTTAATGATTTTACAACAATATCTGCTGAATCATCAATTTCATCAATAATTAATCCAAATAAAAAATTATCCGCATTTAATACAACAACATTTGAAACATTTTCACTATTTTTATGTAATACTTCGGCTTTTGATGAATGTATATTTTTATTATTCACAAATAGTATTTCAGATAAGGAAATAATGGGAAGAAGTTTTCCACGCAAACGTAAAATTAATTTTCCATGCAATGATTCAATTTTATCAGAACTACTATCTGAGCTATCAATTCTTAATAACTCAACAAGTTTCGATTGAGGAATTGCAAATTTCTGACCGCAGGCTTGAACAATTAATGCAGGAACAATTGCTAAACTCAATGGAATTTTAATAATAATTGTGGTCCCTATTCCCACTTCACTGTAAATATCAACAAGTCCCCCAATGCGTTCCACATTGGTCTTAACCACATCCATTCCCACACCTCTTCCTGAGATATTAGAAACAGTTGCAGCCGTTGAAAAACCTGGAGAAAAGATAAGAAGCTGTACTTCTTTATCGGACATTTTATCAAGAGCATCTTTTGTAATAAGGCCTTTTTCAACAGCTTTATTGCCTATTTTATCACGATCTAAACCACGTCCATCATCTTTTATTTCAATAATAACCTGTCCACTCTCATTAAATGCATTAATGGTAATTTGAGCCGCTTCTTTTTTCCCCGCTTTGCGTCTTTCTTCTAAAGATTCAATACCATGATCAACCGCATTGCGAACAATATGCATTAAGGGATCTTTAACCGCTTCAATCACCGTCTTATCGAGCTCTGTTTCAACGCCATGCAAAACAAGATCTATTTTTTTCCCAAGTTCTCTACATAAATCACGGACAACCCTAGAAAAAATTGTCAATATATTTCCAATGGGTTGCATTCTTGTTTTCATGACTTCATTTTGTAATTCCGCAGTCAATACATTTAATCTTTGACTAATTTTTAAAAATTCCGAATCTTCGTCATTTAATTTAGCATGTTGCAAAAGCTGATTACGGATTAAAACAAGCTCACCGACTAAATTCATTAAACTATTCAGCAATGTAACTTGAACACGAATCGTTTCAGAAACTTGCTCCTCCTGGACATTCTTTTTAGCGTTATCTTGATTGGAAGGATTAGGATCTATTTTCACAGGAGCCGCTTGAGAAATGGAAGGGAGCGAGGTCTTTACAGCAGAGGCAGCAGCAGGGTTTTGAGCAGCCGCAGAAGGCCTCTCAAATATTTCAAATGCTGGACTTTCTTGATCTTTATTCTTATCATCAACCACTGCTGTGTTGCCCTCGCTATGATTCTCTAAATTTAAATTTTGATAATTAAACTCTTCGGAAAGTATTGATTTATCTTTAGATAATTGCATAAGTCCGGTTAATGAGGACTCAATTGTGTCGATAAATTTACCAAGTAATCGGAGAAGATTATCGTTACTTTCAGACTCCTTGTGATGCTCACGAATCTCATTTAAGGACACAGCAATAAAATCAATTCCAAAATACAAACTCTCAAGAATGGCGCTTGATACAGCTAATTTTCCTTTCCGAATCGGGTCTAGACAGGTTTCCATAACATGCGCCACAGCACCGATTTTAGAAAATCCAAAAAGTTGCGATGTTCCTTTAATCGTATGCATATCTCTATATATAGCGGCAAAGATTTCCTTATCAAACCCCACTTTTTCTGTAATATCTACATTTTTAGACATCCGATCAACCATCTCTTGGCATTCATCAAAATACTCATTCAATGCAGATTCTTTTTTTGAAAGAGAGGTCATATCTTCTAATCCCTTTAAATTTATATATACACATATAAATTTAGATTAATTTACTTTCTTTATAAATGGTATATTAAGTAATAAAAATTCCATGATATAAGATAAATTTTTCCTATATAATTTGATTATTGATTTGAAAAGTATGTTATTTAATGACATTTGAAAAAAAATTTCCTATTTAAACCAAAAAATTTAAAATATAAATTATGATTACGTATTAACTCAAAAATAAAGGAACAAGAATGAATATCGATATTCAAATTATCAGAGACTCCTTTGAGCTTACAAAACCAATTGGAGACCAAATTATAAATAGATTTTATGAAAACCTTTTTTTAGAACATCCTGAATTGAAAGAATTTTTAAGCAGAGGTGATATCCAAAAACAAAAAGAAATTCTTTTAAATACTCTTGTAACAACCATTGATAATTTAGACAAACCCGAATCGCTTTCGTCTTTTTTAATCCATTTGGGCGAAAAACATTTAAATTATAATATGATTGAAATGTACAATGATTTTATTGGTAGAAACTTTATTAAAACTCTTTCACAATTTTTAGGAAGATATTGGTCAGATGAGCTTAATAGGCAATGGAACGAGGTTTATAAATTTATTTCCTTAAATTTAAAGAAAGGGGCTCAAAATAAGATGAAAAATCAAAAACAAGATACAAGCCTATCTGAAATCAAAATTCAAATTCCAGAGTATTTACCCGATCATAAAATTGAGTTCCCTTATTTGACGAATGAAATTAAAAATAGCTTACAACAAGCTGTAAAAACAATGGTTATGAAGCAAATTAAATCTGAAGTAAAAAAATATATAGACGAAGAAATTCAGGCGATAAATCTTATGAACCCCGAAGAAATCCTTGAAAAGGCATTTCAAGAATAAATTTTTTATTTTATTTTAACCATATCTTAATCTCACGAGAATCTATTTTTAATTCGAATATTAATTGAGGAATCATACTAGAACTTAGTATTTTTTCTTTCATTTCTTGAATATTATATCCTAAATTTATGATTTTATCTTTTATATTATCAGGAATAATATCTTCCAAACTTTCATATGATATTGCAGGCATTTCTATATAAACTTTTTCTTTTCCATTTTCAATCATCTGAACACATAAAAAACTTGCGACATTAACTATCATGTTATTTAATGTAATTTCTTTAACTTTATTTGATTTTATAAATTCAATTGAACTTATTTTAATAAATTCATTTATATATTTTTCTACAATCAAATTAGAATTAATTTTACTGGAAAATAATTTAAAGCAGCTTGTTAACCCTGAAAATGTGCGCATCAGTAATAAAAACCACGGAGGACCTGACATACGAAAAAGCATCCGATGGGGGCCTAAAAGATCTTGCGATTGCTGCAAAAAATCCCATTGTGAGGGATCAAACTTTTCTTTAGTCACAAAGGGAAATAATATAATTCTTATTAATCTCTCTAATTTATCTTCAATCAGCAACAAGGAGTCCTTATTAAATCCTAATTTTTCGAATATATCTAATGCATTAAATGCAATATTATTTCTCAAAAAATAAATCACTTGCATTAATGTATTCATATGTTCAGTTGATATATCTAATACAGAACCAAAATCTAAAAGCACCAGTTTATATGGCTGAGAAAGAGTCACTCCCATATTTCCATAATGAAAATCACCATGAATTTTATGCAAATTCATAAACTGGTAAAGAAATATTTCTAATAAATAATTTGCTAAATATGACTTCGTCTCTTGCGATAAATAATCTAATTGATCTAAAGGAGTAAATTTAATCCAATCTTGGACTAAAATATTACGAGTCGTATACTGTGAATAAATATTTGGAATAATAATATCTTCAAAATTTAAAAGATTTTTATAAAAATACAATTGATTTTCTAATTCCTGAAAATAATTCACTTCATCATTTAGATTCTTCTTAAACAAACTTAGATATTCATTATATTTAAATTTTGTTGAATTTAGCTTTGCGACAAATCCCATGGCATTTAATAATATATTGAGTTGCCCATTTATTTTAGATTCCACTTCTGGGTATTGCAATTTAACAGCCACTTCCATTCCATTTTTTAATACGCCTTTATGCACTTCCCCCAAGGATCCCGGAATGCCGTCAAATGAAAAAACGCTCAACTCATTCCATAACTCTTCATTATTTTGTAATATAGATGAAACTTCCTCTTCATTCATAAGTAAATCATCTAAATCTATTTTGCCATTTAAATTCTTTGCACTCAAGACTTGAGCCGCTTTCGCTGTTAAACCAGAGCCCATCTCAGTCATTGCAGAAAGAATATAGCGTTGTGCCACATCATCCATTTTTTGACCTAAAATTTTATTTTTAGACATTTTAACGGCAATTTTTGACACAGCACGAATAAATTGAATTGAATTTTTCAAACCCATTGTGCATTTCTCAATTTTAATTTTTTATTATGAAATCAATTAAACTTTTATAGTTTTAACTAAAACATCCAATTTTGTCGCCAGTTCACTAAGCGATTTTGCTGAAATAAGAACTTGTGAAGCTCCATTCGATGTTTGCACTGCGGCTTCAGAAACAATTTTCACATTTTCAGTAATGCTTGCCACGCCATCAGCGGACTGTTTCACAATGCGCGCCACCTCATTTGTTGTTGCGGATTGCTCTTCTACAGAAGCAGCAATTGCTGTCGCAATACTATTCAACTTTTCAATGGACTGACTTATGAGAGTGACAGCATCAATAGAACTCTTGGAATCAGTCTGAATGCCCGTTATTTTATTTGTAATGTCTTCCGTCGCTTTTGCTGTCTGCTTCGCGAGCTCCTTAACTTCATTAGCAACAACAGCAAATCCACGCCCCGCATCACCTGCACGAGCAGCTTCAATCGTGGCATTTAAAGCTAATAAATTTGTCTGTTGTGCAATAGAACTGATTACTTTTATGACGTTTCCAATTTCTTTGCTACTCTCACCTAATTGCGTAATGATTTTATTGGTATTTTGAGCCTGTTTTAATGCCAATGAACTACTTGATGACGCTTCTGATGCGTTGCGCGCAATCTCCTTTATTGCCGAAGACATTTCCTCTGTATTTGTTGCTACAGAACGCACTCCGTGGGAAACCTCTTCAGACGCCGCCGCTGTAGAATTCGCTACCGAAGTTGTCTTTTCCGCATTGAGACTCATCTGTTTTG
The DNA here is from genome assembly GCF_001907975.1 of Silvanigrella aquatica. Lineage (NCBI taxonomy): Bacteria > Pseudomonadati > Bdellovibrionota > Oligoflexia > Silvanigrellales > Silvanigrellaceae > Silvanigrella > Silvanigrella aquatica. The sequence goes on along the minus strand of NZ_CP017834.1, from coordinate 960,145 downwards.
CCGTGGCATTCAATTCTTCTGAAGCCGCAGCCAATTGGCGCGAAGCTTCACCAATATTTTCAACTAAAGTAACTCGTGAGGTGATAATTTCCCAAGTAATCATCACACCCATATATTTACCCTTATCATCCAAAACAGCCGATGCTAACAAACTGAGTTTTTCTGGTCCCACATTAATAATAGCTCTATGCGGTAAATTCTTTTCATTTGATAAGAGCTTACGTTGATGTGAAGGAACTTTATGAAAAACATCAATACTAGAATCAATCAATTCACTCACTTTTATTGGAAGATATTTTTCAAGAGAAGCAAGCGTATTTATACTTGCTGAGTTTGCATATTTAATAACAAAATCAAGGTCACAAAAAATAACATTGATCGGAATATTTTCCATCATGGAATTGATGCGTGCCAGAGAAGTTGCTGCTTCTAATTTTTGTGTCACAATGTCCCAAGTCACCATGGCACCAATATATGTTCTATTTTTATCATAAATTGCTGAAACCAACAGATCGAGTTTTTCAGGCCCTACACTAATAATAGCTCTATGCGGCAAATTTTTATCATTCGCTAAAATACGCCTTTGATGTGCCGGAATTTTATGAAAAACATCGATAGATCCACCTACAATAGCATGAACTGGTACTGGTAAATGTTTTTCAATTTTTGTCAAAGTCTGACGACTCATATGATTAATATAGATAATCACAAAATCCAGATTACAATACAAAATATTAATAGGTGAGTTCTCAGACATCCCTACATAATCATCTGCATTAAGAACTTGAGTATTTGTCGACATTCCCTGCTCCATTTTCTCTCCCATTTATATTTTCATAGAATATCATAAATATAATGTTACAATTTTATTATATTTATTTTATAATTCAAAGTGTTTAATTTTTGTCGAATGCAAAGTTGCTTATTTCAACATTGAAAACATGAGTATAAAGCCTATAGTTCTAAAAACAAAAGCAATGATACCTAATGATATATGAATTTTTCGCTCCAAATGCGTCAGACCTGTGCGAAGAGCTTTGATACCTAAATAAACAATAGGAAAATAAAACAGCAATGCTAAAGTGGACATCCCAATATGCAATTGCTGAAAAAAAGTTAATGAAAACTCTAATGCTTTTTGTACGGCATCACGTTTTAACTCTAATACCAGTACAATAGAAAGATCTATAAATATGGCGGATCCCATAAATTTTGCATGAATTTTAGAAGTCTTTCGATTCAAAACTCCAAGAAGCATAAAGCCATAAGCTAATGTCGCAAATGACATATATGCTGTTGCAAAAATTTTTACTAAAATTGAGAAAAGAATAATTAAAGCAACTTCTGCATATATCATATTTTTCATATGGAATGGTTTATTTGAAATGCTTTTCAATGGAAATAAACTCATTCAATTCCTCTCAACAAAATAAATTTTTGGGGTATCATAATTATCATATCTTTTTTTGTGACTGCGATAATCAATAAATTGACATACACTTATAATATTAGAAAAATAAAAATTATAAATACTTTTTTTTCTTAATATTATCCAATTTAGATTCTGATAAATGAGAGCCATTTAAAATTTGACTTCGATAATTTATAATTTGAGAAATTAAAAAATACTTCTGACTAATTTCTCTATCAACTTTATTACTTTCCTGAATTTTAGACAAAAAACATTTAACAAAATCCCTATTTTCTTGAATTAAATTCGAGTTATCTAAAACAAAATTTTCAATTTCGCTCAATCTTTCTTCATTTATATTTATAAATTTCTGAAATAAACTAATAAGCAATTCTTTCTCATAAATTAATTCAGAATTTTTTAATGATATTTCTTCCAAAGTTAATGCCTGAATAACAGTATGAAATAACACATCATTATGAACTGGCTTATCTAGCAAGTGAAATGCTCCTAATTTAAGACAAGCGACTGCCTCTTCTTTTTCAGCATGACCTGAAATAAATATAACAGGTTTTTGAATATCCATTTCCTTTATTTTCTCAATAAATTTAATCCCCGTCATTTTAGGCATCTTAATATCAACCAAAAATAAATTTGGCTGATTTCCAAGCTTTATAGCATCTAATGCAAGAAGAGGTGAGTTGAAAACAAATATTTCCGAATCTAAATTTCTTTGAATTAGTATTGAAAATATTTCTGATATTTCAGGTTCATCATCTATAATAAATATCTTTTTATTTTTATATCTATTCAGCATTTAAAACCCCTAAATGGAATTATTTGTTTTTGCTAGATTATATATTTTATTTGCAATATTTTCAATTGGTTCAACATAATCAACCGCATTTAATTTTATTGCCTCTTTAGGCATACCAAAAACAACACATGTTTCTTCATTCTGAGCAATTGTCTTTGCACCAGACTCTTTTAGTTTCTTTAATCCTTTAGCTCCATCATTACCCATACCTGTTAAAATAATTCCAATTGTTTTATTTAAATTAAGCTCTGCAATAGAGCCAAATAAAACATCCACAGAAGGTCTATGGCCATTTACTGTCGGAGACTGTTCAATTTTTATTTGTAAAGAATATTTATTTTGTATCAATTTCATTTGCATATTTCCTGGAGCAATATAGACTTTATTTTTTTCAATAATATCCCCATTTTTTGCTTCAATCACTTCAAAAGGGCAGATGCTATTTAATCTATCAGCCAATGCTTTAGAAAAAATTTCTGGAATATGTTGCACAACAACTATAGGAGGAATTTGAGAAGGCAATTGCTGAAGTATATGCTTTAATGCTTCAGTACCTCCTGTGGATGAACCAATTGCAATTAAATAATTATCATCAATTTGAAAACCAGAATCTGTATTTTGAATTGACTTAAATTTTCTACTTAGTATTTTTGCAGATTTTACTTGAAATATTTTATCTATTAAATTTTTTCCTTCAGATTCAAGATTAGCAAAATTAGGCTTATGAAAAAAATCAACGGCTCCTAATTCTAATGCCTCTAAAACCAATGAACCTTCTTCCATATTTAACGCACTCACAACAATTGTAGGAATTTTATATTGAGGAATTATAAGTTTTAAAACATCGATACCACTTAAATGTGGCATATTGATATCTAGTGTAATGACATCGGGTCTTAATAATTTTATTTGATTTTCTAATTGCCTTGGATCTTCAACTTCACCAACAACTAATATATTACTATTTTTTGACAAGATATTTTTTAATTGCAATCTTATCGTTGGTGAATCATCAACAATTAATAACCTAATAGGATTATCATTTATCAATACTTCAGATTTAATTTTGTTGGTTTTTATAGTTTTATCATTTTTATTTTCATCAAATATCGTTTCAAGCTTAAAACAAATTTCTTCACTAGATTCCTCAATATTTTTTAAATCAGGTTTCTCAACATAATCAGAAGCACCAAGATCCAAAGCTGTTTTAGCAATTGATGTTCCATCGCGTTCAATAGAACTTACAATCAATACAGGTGGATGTTGCCCCTTTACAAAATCAGACTTTAAATAGTCAATTCCAGTTTCTTCGGGCATGTGAATATCTAATGTCATAATATCCACGGAGTTCTTTTTCATTTGTTCACGAGCTTCTTTTGCATTAGCAGCGGTTGCTACAACTTCAAAGCCCTTATCTTTTGTTAAAATCTTTTTTAATAAAACTAAAATTGTGGGAGAATCATCAACGCACAACACACGGATAAATTTTTTTTCTACCTTTTTAACTTCCTCTATTATTATTTTTTCATTTTCTAGATAGTCTTTATGACGATAAATGGAATTTGACAAAAGTTTTACTGGCAAATTCATTCCTAAAATTGACTCACTAATTCCAAGAACTAAAATCCCATAAGGTTCTAAACGGCTTAATAAACTATTAATAATTTCATGAACCTGATCTTGGTTGAAATAAATTAAGACATTACGACAAAAGATAATATCAAACTTTTCACTTGTATATTTATTACCTAGTTTTAATAAATTTGCCTCTTCAAAAGTAATAGGATCTTTAATATGCTTTTTAGGTTTTACAAAATCTCTAATTGATCCCAAACCCCTTACCCAATTTCCATGAATAAAAGTCATTGGTATTTGAGATAACTCTTTATAAAAATAAACAGAGTTCTGTGCATTCTGAATTGATTTATGATCAATGTCGGTTCCTAAAATTTTATATTCACAACCACTTAATAAATTTTCTTTCTTTAATTTATAAAAAAACATTGATAAGGAATATGCTTCTTGTCCTTGACTGCTCGCAGAACTCCAAATACGAATGACTTTATCTTTTTTATTTTCTAAAATGCTCTTTAATAAATGCTTCTCAATATCCTCAAAATGAAAATATTCTCTAAAGAAGTAAGTGTGATGAGTTGTTAAAAGTGAGACTAGAGATTTTTTTTCAGTTTCAAAATTAGACTCTAAGTATTTCAAATATTCTTTTGGAGTAGCAATACCGAGTATACTTAATCTTTTAGACAATCTCGATTCAACCATAGAATAATTTTTTTCATTTATCTGATTGCCTGTCTCTTGCTGCGCAATACTAGAGATTTTTTTTATTAAGGAATCCCATTCATAATCCATTAGAGCTCCTCGAATCTAGGGTCATTGTAAGAAGGAACCTCATCTGGTTGAGGTGTTTTTACTTTCCCATTAACATCTTGTGGTGTATTTTGAGGCTTAATAGAAGTCGCTTTTTTGCCATCTACTTTAAATTTATCACTCTTAGCTTCATAATTTTGAGTATTCAGATTTTGGAATTGTCTTAAATTATGCCCCGAATTGGGAGTGCCCTTATCTTTATCTATTCCTGTGCTACTTATATTATCACCATCTATAATTTTTAATAGATGCGAAGCCATTTGCTCTATTTCATAACTCTGATTTAGTAATTCTTCAGCAGTCTGTGCTGATTTTTGAGCAATATTTGAATTTTGATGAGTTACAGAATCCAACTCATGCATGGCATGAGTGATTTCATTAACACCCTTTGCCTGCTCCTGAGCAGAATTCGCAATTTCATATACTAAATTATTTACTTCCTCTGTATTATCAAAAATTTCTTCAAAAATTAAGGCACATTCTTTGCTAATATCTTCTCCACTTTTCATAGCATCTTTAGAAATATTCAATATTTTTTCAATATTCACTTTCGTATCGTCAATTATATTTGTAACCTTATGAATGCTATTCTCTAACATGGATGAAATTTCTTTAGAAGCATTCCCACTCATTTGAGCCAAATTCCCTACTTCTTCTGCAACAACAGAAAAACCTCTGCCATGCTCACCCGCTCTAGCTGCTTCAACAGAAGCATTAAATGAAAGTAATTTCGTTTGAAAAACAATTTCATTAATAACCTTTGTTTTGCTTTCAATTTCTGCTATAACTTTAACAATTTCAGAAATTCTTTTATTTCCTTCTATAACTTGATCCATTATATTAGTATTACTACTCTTAATATTTGAAATTGATTCAACCATATTACGAACTATATTTTTTCCTTTTGTGACCTTTGACTTATTTTCATCTGATTTTTTTCTTGAAATTGAAGCCATTTCTGAAGTTTTGTTCATCATGGCATTAATTTGATTCACCGCAGTCACGGTCTCTTGCAATGCCGCTGCTTGCTCAATTGCAGAAGCAGACAGTTGTTGACTATCTACTGATGCTCCACTCGATGTTTTATTTAGTTTTTGATTTCCTACCGCAAGATTTCGCGCAACCATCTTAAGTTTTTCTCCAAGATTTTTACTAAAAAATAGGCTCATAAAAACAATTAAAGAAAATATAAGAATAAACGAAATAAAAAATGTAATTTTACTATTTATAATAGTTGAATAGACTTCACTTGCATTGACTCTTACTAAAACTTTCCAGCCTAATTCATCTACAATTTTGGGACCAATGACTTTCTTAAATGCTTGAATTTGATTATTTCCTGTCCTTGAATTTTTCGATTCAAGAGTCCCTTCTTCTCCTTGAAAAAGTTTTTCTGCTGCCGGTTGCCCCGCTTTTAACAAATTATAACTGTTTAATATTTTTTCATCGTGCTGAATTTCTTTTTTATCATTATTTTGTGACGGATTATAATCAAGAATAACATCACCACTTTTATTTAATAAAGTGACCTGAAATGATTTATAATTTGATTTTAAGTAATTATCATAGACTCTTGTTACTACAGCTTCAACCCAGCTAAAATTAGGATGAGTACTGATAATGCCAATGGGATCCCCTTTCGAATTATATATAAAGGTTGAAAAAGTTGTCGAGTACGTTTTTTCTTTATATACTTTCTCAATATAGTCATCAAAATATGCATCCTGAAAATTCACTCCCGTAAAATCTTTTTTTGTATCTTCAAGAAATTTTTTCTGTATAGTCTCCTGAAACCAATTCGTTTTAGAAAAATTATCTTTATACAATATTTCACTATTTATTTTTTTTCCGTCAGGAGATTCATCATTTACACTCAGCAATCTGCCATTTAAATCGCATACAGTAATTATGCTATAAATTCCATAAAATTTTACAATTTGATTTAAATAGTTTACATATTCTCTTGAATTTGTTGTAAAATTTTTAAAGTGCAATGAAAATGTTTTCACATCACCATATCTTTCATAAAATTGATCTTGAATAGAATCTGAAAGATTGTCGGAAGTAAGAAATAATTTATTTTTAATTAGTTCTTCTTGACTATTAAAATTCATGAAAGACAATATGACAAATGTAATACCTAAAATAATTATTCCAGAAATATTTAAAATAAATATTTTCACTTTTAGAGATGAATTCATAATTTTATAAAACATCATAAAATCCTCATTCTTACTTATTCTCAATATAAACAAGATCTTCAACACTAAGAGTTTTTGCCAAATTTACTAAAACAATTAAATTATTTTTAAACTCTATTAAACCATCTATGTAATCATTTTTAATGCTTGATTGCATTTCGGGTTTTGGAAGAATTTTTTCTTTTTCAATATTTATTACATTATCAACAGAATCTACCAAAGCACCAATAGTTATTGAAGATAAATCGCATACAATAACAGAATTTTCTTCTTTTCCCTTAGATGGAATATTTAATTTTTTTCTGAGATCAATTACACTAATAACTTTTCCTCTTAAATTCATAATACCGCAAAAATAATTTGGGGTAAAAGGAATTGGCGTAAATTCAGGAATTCCAATCACTTCCTTAACTTGGAGTAAGGGAATACTAAATTGTTCGCTTCCTAAACTAAAGCAAAGATAACGATTGTCATTTCCAAAAAGTTGATTTGAATTTTTTATATCTTCAGTCATAAATTTTGCCTACTCAAGTTCCTTTGAAAGTTTTGCTGAAATAATTTATCACTAACTAAATCTGAAACTTCTAATATGGGAACTACCCTTCCATCACCAAGAATAACACTTCCTGAAATCCCTTTTCCACATCTCAGCTCTTCACCAATTGATTTTGTAACTACAGATTGAATTGAAATTATTTTATCTATTGTGACACCAATTTTTTTATTATTTTTTTGTGTAATAATGATAACTTTATCAGTGTTATTTTTTAAATCATTTATTTTTGAATTTAAACCTAGTGCAAGATCAATAATAGGAATTTCTTCATTTCTTAAAATAATGACTTTATCTGAACTTGAAATTTTTGTTACATTGCTTTTACTTAAACTTAGACACTCAATAACTTGGCTAACCGGAATAACAAATTTATCATTTGCAATTTCTGCAATAAATGCGTCCATAATTCCAATTGAAAGCGGAATTTTAATTTTAAATGTTGTCCCTTTATCTATCTTTGAGAATATATCAATATTTCCATTTAACATTGATATATTTGTTTTAACAACATCCATCCCTACACCACGGCCTGAAATTTCGGTTGTTTCTTCTTTAGTCGAAAATCCTGGTAAGAAAATGAGCTCATAGCATTCATTTTCACTTAAAGTTTGCCCTTCTTTAATTAATCCTCTTTTAACCCCAATGTCATATAAAATTTTTGGATTCAGTCCTTTACCGTCATCTTGAATTTCTACGACAAGATTCCCAGATTCGTGAGAAGCTTTAACATAAATATTTCCATTTTTTGACTTATTTTTTAATTCACGCTCTTCTTCAAATTCTAATCCATGATCAATCGCATTTCGAACCATGTGCATTAAAGGATCCGACAATTCATCTAAAATAAACTTATCAATTTCTGTATTATCACCAGAAAAATTTATTTTAATTTTCTTATTTAGCATCGCAGAAGTATCTCGAGCTGTTCTATCTAACTTTTGAAATATAGGTTTAATGGGAACCAACCTTAAACTCATAATAATATCTTGAACTTTCTTTGTAGTTTTTTTTAATAACCGAAAACTATTTTTTAAAATTTGATTTTGCGTATTTTTAATTTGCTCATCAAACATACTTTGGGCAATAACGATCTCGCCCACGTAGTTTTGCAACTTTTCAATTTTTACAAGTGGAATTCTAATGACATCATCAGTAATATCTTTTTTAACCTTATGAATTTCATTTTTTGGACTTTTGGATGGTTCATTTTTTGCAAAAAATCCAAATTCCTGATTAGGCTGCAATTCTTCATCTGATTGTTTTTCAATGCTTTCTATAACTACATTAGAAGCTTGATCATTTGTCAGTTCTTTATTTTCCTGATGTATTATATTTGAAATTTCATGTATTATTTCTGAAATATCAGGATTATAATCCATATTTATTTTATAATTTGAGATCATTTCCTTTAATTTATCGTTTGTTTTAAGAAGTGTATTGATAATATTATTATTAATTTCTAATTCTTTTTTCTTAAGTCGCAATAGCAAGGATTCTAAATGATGTAGAATATCAGCAATTTTAGCAAAGCCCACAGCCTTTGCGCTTCCCTTTAAATTATGGGCAAGGCGAAAGCTTCTCGATAATAAATCCATGGGAGTATTTTCACTGAATTGCAAATAGACTTCTTCCGATTCTTCTGTATTAATATCGGCTTCCTGGAAAAAAGTATTCCGCAATTCTTTTTCAAAGTCCTCATCCATTTATGACAACCTTATTCTAAATTTATTTGTAATTGTCATCGTCGATAAAATAGAATTAATGAGAAGTTTGAAAGGCAATAATTGCCTCATGCAAGAATTTGATAGTGAAAAATTAGCAGTAGTCTTTATTTTCGCTAAATAGGCATTGAATTTTCTCTTGAATATTTTTATCAATCATTTTTTCAATTTGCTGAGTCGTAATATAGAGTGAGGAATTTTTTAGCATGTGGTCAAAAATAGTAAATGTAAATTGAACTATGTTTTTATGTTTGAAATACTGATAATATAAATCAATACGACCTTTAGCAAAGGTATCATCATCAAATGCAAAGGGATGCCATGATGCATGAAAATTTCCGTCAGAAGGTTGTGCAATGTGGTACATATCTCCAAACATTTTAGTACATTTAGATTCTAAAAAATTAACTCTATCATAGCTACTTTTATTTAATAAAAAATACCTAAAACTGTGTCCTTTTATTTTCTTATTTTTCCATAATCCCATGACTTTAATATATTTTCCTGAATCATCTTTAAGCCAGTACCAATTATTATAATACGGAGAATAACAGAACACAAAAGTGACTTCTTGATTTTGATATTGACTTTGTGTATCATTTGGCAGTTGATTATCAACAAATACTATTGATCTAGGATGAGGGAATATCGCATTTGAATATATATTTTTACTTTCAAATAAGAAATAAATTACAAAAAATCTGAGAATCAAAATAATAAATTTTTTCATAAAAATATCCTGTAATTTAATTTATATTAATAAGAAGCAATCTTTTTCAAGATTAATTAATCTACAATGATTTTAAGAAAAGGCAAATAAAATTTTTTAATTTATATCATATTATTAATGGTAACCAATAAAATCATAATTTTTTTTATTTTTTGATAAAGGGCAGAGTAATTACAAAACAGGTATTTTGACACTTTTCATCATAATTTAATTTTCCTTTGTTTTCTTCAAAAATTCCTCTTGCAATACTTAATCCTAATCCTTTCGAAACATTAATTTCTTTAGTTGAAAAAAAGGGCTCCATCATTTTTTCTTTTATATTAGGAGGTATACCATTTCCACTATCAATAATTCTTATATTGATATTATTATTTTTTAAATCTTCAATAAATTTAATATGAATCCATTTTGTGTCTAAGTGCTTTATAGAATCAAAAGCATTAATAATTATATTGTAAATGGCATGGCAAATATTTATAAATTTACAATGAATTAAAATATTCGGATACTCATCTATTTTTAAATCAATACCCTTATCTTTAATTCTTTTTTCACAAATCATCAGGATACTTTCCCAAATTTCTGAAAATTTAGCCTTTCCAAAGGCTTCATTTTCATCACATTGAGAAAACATCCTAAGGCCTTTAACAATTTTTGTAATACGGGTCCCTGCGTTTGCAATGCTCGAAAAATCCTTTAATAGCTCTTCTTTTTCAATAACCTCATCTTCATTAACGCGTTCTTTAAGTATTTCTAATTTTCCTAGCATAATAGCTAAGGGATTATTAATCTCATGTGATATGCCTGCCGCTAAATTTAAAGCTGAATTTATTCTTTCAGCTTGAATTAATGAATTTTTAACATGCAACATTTCAAAAATTTTCTTATACATTTCAATATAATTCATAGCCTGTTTTGAAAGTGATTTCAGAATTTCAATTTGTCTCTCATCAAGTTTTCTTTCTTTTTTATCAATAACACAAAGAGTTCCAATGTTATAGCCATTGCTGCTTTTAAGCGGTATCCCCGCATAAAATCTGATTTTTGGTTCTTCTAATACTAAAGGATTATCTTTAAATCGTGCATCATTTAATGCATCTTCAACTATAAATTCCTTATCCTGCTCAATGGCATGAGAACAAAATGAAACATCCCTAGGTGTTTCATTAACTTCCAACCCTACTTTAGATTTAAACCATTGCCTTTCTTCATCAACTAGAGAAATGAGTGCAATGGGCGTGTCACAAATTAAGGAAGCTAGTTTTGTTAGTTCATCAAAATGAAATTCGGGAGGGGTATCTAGTACCTTATATCTTTTTAAATCATTTAATCTGCTTTTTTCGTTTTTAGGCAATTTCACTCTCCCAAAATTAAATCTTTTCCATTTTAGACTACACAATTTAATTTATTTGAAAAAGAGAACTTATTTTTGATACAAAAATTTGGCAAATTTTTTGAAATATTTTGCCTATTGTACTCCTTATATTTAGTTGTACATTGGTAATAGATAAAATTTTATTAAAAATGCTTTATTGAAATTGTTTTTCATAAACGTTTTTTTCATTTGAATGGGGAAAATTGATAATGAGTAACAAAGTTTTAATTGTGGACGATGCAAAAACAATACGTCAACAAGTGAATTTTACATTGTCAAAAGGTGGTTTTGAGGTCATAGAAGCCGTCGATGGTTTAGATGGCATTGAAAAATTAAAAGCCAATACAGATGTCAAAGCCATTGTAAGCGATATCAATATGCCGAATATGGACGGATTGGCCATGGTTGCCGCTATCAATAGTAACGCAAGCCTTCCTCATCCTCCTATTTTAATATTGACAACAGAAGGCGCAAACGAAATGGTTCAGCAGGCAAAAAAAGCGGGTGCAAGTGGCTGGATTATCAAACCATTTAAACCTGAAGTTTTACTAGAAGCGGTTAAAAAACTCATTTCTTAATTTTTCTTTTAAGCATCAGTTATACATCCCATACTCGCCGAAGAAACATTTTTAATATATTTGTATAAGGTACCTTGTATTACTTTGTACTCTGGCATTTTCCACACCGATTTTCTTTTTTGTAAAAGTTCCTCAGACACTTCAAGATGAATTAAATTTTCATCAATATCAATTGTAATATAATCATCATCTTCAACAAGTGCTATGAGACCTCCCACCTGCGCTTCAGGTGAAATATGGCCAATAATAAAGCCGTGGGAACCACCCGAAAGTCTTCCATCAGTTATCAAGGCAACATCTTTCCCAAGCCCTGCTCCCATAATTGCCGAAGTGGGACCAAGCATTTCAGGCATGCCAGGCCCCCCTTTCGGACCTTCGTAACGAATGACAACAACATCACCTTTAAAAATTTTTCTTTTTTCCAGAGCGGCTAGCATTTCTTCTTCGGAATTGAAAACTCTCGCTTTTCCTCTAAAATGAAGCCCCTCCTTGCCAGTTACCTTTGCTACCGCGCCCTCAGGTGCTAAATTTCCTTTTAATATTTGCAAATGACCCGTTTGTTTAATGGGATTCTCAAAAGAATGAATTATTTTTTGATCGCGGGATAAATCTGGTACTTTATTTAAATTTTCAGCAAGAGTTTCACCAGTTGCCGTAATACAATCTCCATGTAGTAATCCCTGATGTAAAAGCATTTTCATTACAGCGGGTGTCCCACCACAATGATGTAAATCGGCCATAGTATATTTGCCACTGGGTTTAAAATCGGCAAGCACAGGTATTCTGTTACTTATATTTTGAAAATCATCTAAATTTAAAGGAACTCCTACAGACTTTGCGACTGCCAATAAATGTAAAACGGCATTGGTAGAACCTCCTAGAATAGTGATAAGTACCATTGCATTTTCAAATGCCTTGGGCGTCATAATATCGCGCGGTTTTATTTCTTTTTCTAATAATTTTTTAATGGCAAAACCACTTTGAAAACATTCTTTTAATTTTAAAGAATCCTTTGCAGGAATTGAAGAACTATAAGGTAAACTCATTCCCATAGCTTCAACGGCACACGCCATGGTATTTGCCGTATACATTCCCCCGCATGCACCTGCACCAGGACAGGCTTTTTTAATAATCGCCTTTCGTTGCACATCATTTATTTTTCCTGCAAGATATTCTCCGTAACATTGAAAAGCAGAGACAATATCAATGGGTTGGTTATTTATACTGCCTGGCTGAATGGTTCCGCCATAAATAAGAAATCCAGGTCGATTTAAACGCCCTAATGCGATCAAACAACCGGGCAAGTTTTTATCGCACCCTGGAATGGCAAGGCAGCCATCATACCACTGCGCTGAAACTACGGTTTCAATAGAATCTGCAATCAGATCGCGCGACTGCAGCGAATAGCTCATACCCTCTGTACCCATAGAAATGCCATCACTAACACCAATAGTATTAAACCGCATACCCACCAAGCCCGCTTCTGTAACCCCCTCTTTCACTTTTTCCGAAAGACTTAAAAGATGCATATTGCAAGGGTTTCCTTCATACCACATACTCACAATGCCAATTTGAGGTTTTAAAAAATCCTCGTCATTGAGACCTGTGGCATAAAGCATAGCTTGAGAAGCTCCCTGTGATGCCAGCTCTGTTATTCGTGAACTGTATTTATTTAATTTGCAATTCATATAGCAACTCTTCTTTACAATTAATTTAGGGATGGAGTTTACGGACTGTTTTCAAAACTTGCCTAATTTCTTCGTTACTTAATCTGACTAATTCTTCATTCAATTTTTCTTTATAATCCGATTTGCTGTTTGATGAAATAACAACGCGCGCTTCTTCACCGGAAGAGACACTTTAAAAGCTGCGCTTGGTGAATAACCATTTTTTCTTAAGACTTCATATTGTGCCGCAATGCTTCCTGCCAGTGCCCTCATTAATATGCCTCTTTCACCGCAAAGATCGCTATAAACTTCATGTTTAAATGTGGTTTAAAATAAGTAGCCCGATCCTATTCCAATTCCAAATGCTAACGCCTTTTCTTCTGCTTTTTTCGTAAAATTTTGATACAAAGTGTAACTGGAATTAATTCCTTTACCTTGTTGAAATACAGAGCGCACAATTCTTCCTGAACCTTTTGGTGCCACTAAAACGACATTAACGTGTGAAGTTGGAATCACACCTGTTAGAAAATCCGTTTGCAAATAACTAAAACACGGCGAACTAGAAAATTCAGGTTCGGTTATTATATATGTTAATATACATTTATAAAAGAGATTTTAAAAATTTCAACTTTCCATATTATATTATAAAATATAAAAAATATTTTTATATTTATATATATATTTTATAATTAAAATAAATTAGTAATTTTTTATACAAATATAAAATATTAAATTTTAGATTATGGAAATCTATCAAAATTGACTTTATTATTTTTAATATTTAACTAAAATATTCTAAGAGAAAATAAAAAAATCTCTTAACTTCATAGCAATTAAGCTTTATATACTTTAATGCAAAATTAAAGATCATAATTATTTTAAAGGATTTATTTATGGAAAATAAGAAAAAAATTTTAATGAATCTATACACAACAATTTTTGCTGAAGGCAAATCGGATGAAATAAGTAAATACTACCATCCTGATGTAAAAGGCTACTTTAATTCTCGTGAGCTTACACTCACAGACTTGATAACTGGGGTTGCTACAGTAACAAAACTATATACTTCTATTGAAACAAAAATTGAAGACATGATCATTACTGAAAATAAGACAGCTACGAGACTATGCAGAACTATGGTTCGCATACAAGATAATAAAAAAATCAGCATGAATTTAATTATTATTAAGCACTTTCATGAAGGAAAAATAAATCATGTCTGGACTATCTGCGATAATAACGATGTAACTGCAATTTGGAATGACTAAATAACGTAATAGTATTATGTTTTAAAATATTACTGCCTCGTGAAAAATTAAAAATATTCAGTAACAGTTAGATTGGAAAAACAAGTTATGAATCACACCAATATGAATAAATTATCTCAAATTAAATTTGATGAAAAAAAATTCTTAAGTAAAAATTTTTGGTTAACAAGACTTAACGAGGCGGAGTTTTTAAATTTTCCATATTTACCTAAAATAAATCACAATTATTATGAAATTGGGAAAGAAATATCTAGCGAAAAATTAAAAATATTTAACTCAAATAAGATAATGAAAATTGATAGTAAATATTATAATTATGAAGCTATATTAACCGTACTGCTTATTTATTTTTCTAAAATTAATAATTATAAAGAATTTTATATTTGCTATAATCACGAAGAATCCCTGGATTTATTATCCAAAGATTCTTCACTCAATTCAAAAAATATTATATTAAAAATACATTTAAATTCAAAATTAAATTTTAAAGAATCATGTAATTATGTAAAAAATGAATTAGAAAATTTAAATATATATAAATCTTCTTTAATTGAATTTCTTCAAAATGATTCCTTATTAACAGAAAAAAGTAATTGCAAAAAATCAATACCATTAGCTATTAATATTGTTAAAAATATTGATTATTTCTCAATTCCTAAAGAAAATTATGTTACTATTTTACTTTCAGAAAATGGAATGGACTTTAGGATTGTACTTAA